>JBFJJO010000008.1:0-27608 GCA_041612215.1 Methylophaga sp. | reverse complement strand
GGCGCCCAAGCCTTGTCAATGTTCCGTTGAAAGGTCAGGTCACAGCCAAAACCGGTTCTTTATATGGTGTTTACAATCTGGCAGGTCGAATCAAAACCCGGTCGGGTAAATCATTGTTGTTTGTGCAAATTATCAACAACTATCATCCGGTCAGTAAAAACCGAAATGTTGCACGTAAGCCTATCCGTGTTTTTGAACGCAGCCTTTATGAAACGCTCTACAATGATCATTAATAGATAGCATTTAACAAAAAAGCCCCGCAATTGCGGGGCTTTTTTATAGCTCGTGATACAGCAATTTAAGTAATAGATTACTTTTTGTATTCCATACCATCCATTTCTGTTATCAAACGAGATGTGAAAGGTTTTTCATCTTTACGCGTAACAATCTGCAAACGATAGCTTTCCAGGGAGTCCATCAACTGGTCAATTTCGCGGTTGCCCACATTAAAGTGATAGAACGTTGCCAGACACAATGTTTTGATAATATCAAACTCACGGTTTGAAATATTCAGATGTGGATGGCTGTCTTTCATTGATTTACCACGACCAAATGGGTCCGGTTTATAAATTTGCGGACCACCGGTTTCCTGAACCACCCAGTTAGTCAACATTACTTTAAAGCCCGCTTTGCTATCTTTATCTGCGTGAATAGCATCAAGGATTGGATTAGCATTTAAGCCGCGGTTTTCATAAATTAAGTCCACCAAATGATCGACCGTTACCGCAATATTGTATGTGCCACCAAGACGTTCATACAGGCTTTTTTCTTCCTCAGCAAAAGCCGGTTTGCTAACGGCCATTACCAACAACACCGATACTGCGCCCAGCATGCGCAGGGATCTTAGAAATAGTTGCCCATTCATAGTTCTCTCTCCAATTAACTTAGGTTTAGTACTTGTCTATATTTACAAGTTGCAATAGCAAAACGTGATTTGCTATTGCCTAAATTTATAGCAAAGCTATATATCAATGGCAACTATATTGCGCACAATATTGTTAACAAATAACACTAACTGAATTTTAACCTGGGTAATGCACGTTATTTAGGCGCTTTGAGATTGTGGCAGAAAAACAACTTTTAAAATTTATGGTGGGTGCCATTAGAAAATTTGCTCTGCAAACTATCAGCGGCTTTGCTGGAACGGCATGCTCATTAAATTTGCGTCAGTTATGTAAACCGGTGAGTGGATCAATGCCTGCAAGTGCTTCAGCCCCCAGACGTTTATGCTCAACACGGCGAAACTTATCAGCCAGCGCCAACGCTAATAATATCGCCTCAAAAACCAACCCCATTTCCACTGCACGATAAGTCCAGATGGAATAAGGCAATAAGCCCCATACTGCCAATGCAGTAATCGTGGCACCGATAGCCGCAACGACAGAAGCAGGTAAAAAGAGATTTGCCGAAGGATTACCGGCCCGGTAAGCGAAAATGCCCAGTAAAATCATCAGACCGGCAAACAGTAAAATAAAATTAAAAGCCAGTAGCAAAGCAATCTGAATTTGCCCGGCATAATAAGTAGCCCCGAGGGCCATCAGTATGCTCAGACAAATAGCCAAGACGCCCCAATGCAGTCGCGGCAGTATTTTATGGGTTTGTAAAAAACTGGTGGCAAATATCAGCCCTGTAATACCGCAGGTGATCATCAGTACCGGATTTGCCCACTGCTGCCAGTGAACTGCCTGCGGCCACAACCAGCGAAAACCATGTCCAGTATAGGCTAAATTACAGGCAATAAAACTGAGTAAATACAAAGAATAAAACAGGTGTGGGCCACTGCGCAGACTGAACACCAGCATCAGGTTGTAAAGCAGCAGCGCCGTTAAAATGCCATATAAAAAACCGTAACTATAATCTTCAAGCTCAAAGCGTTTATCAAACACATGGCGGTCATTTAGATAAATCGGCAGCAGCATTGGGTCAATACTTTCAACACGCAGATAAAGTGATGTTTGTCCAGGTTTGAAGCCATATTCAGCAACATAAAAACGACTGTCAACTGGCCGGTCAGGATGAACCAGAGTGTCGCCCAACGTATACTTCAACTGCTGTTTATTTTTATGAAAAATATAAATCGATAGTTTATTCAGCCATGCCGTTTCATTGGAAAGTACCTTGTTGATGGTTTCATCGGTCGGGTTATCGACAACAAATTTCAACCACTGTGGTGGCGCGCCAATACCAAAGTTAAGAATGTCACTATCACCATGAACCGCCGCATTATCCGAAAACAGGCTGCGCACCTCTTCAATCGCCATTCGTTCGCCCGGTTCAAAGAAAATTTCGGCATGTTCGCCAATGGCACTGCTACTGACGCGGCTGATAGGGACCGGAGCAGCTTGTAAGCTGCCAACAACCAGCATCAATAACAGCCACCAAACAGGCATTAAGCGTCGGTCAGTCATTTTTCACCACCAACAACATCAAATGAAATAACAATAGACATGATGATCTCCGACATCGCCCGGCGACAGCTAAAATAAGCAAAAATGAATCATATCACAGGCTTTTCAGGCTACCCGCTGTCGCATTTTTTTCAGGCGATGCCGACTTTATGCGGGTTGCCGGCCGGCTGCTTATTGTCAATGAAAATGTTGATTGACTATTATCTGAGCTGGCCCCACAATTTACGCGTCTTTTCAGAATTCACTTATGCAAAACCCTAACTACCAGCTTGTTTTAACCAAAATGGCTAAACTCTGGCGGGCTGGATTTTCTGGTTTTTTATTACTTAACCTGGCACTGCTGCAAGCGGTAGTCTTGCCTGTTTCAGCCAGTAATGCAGCCCCTGCTTTCAGTAGTGAGATCAAATCTGCCGGGCATTCTGTGCAACGCGATTTACCGCGCGTCAATTTGCTCATCGCCAATGAGATCGCGAACGGCAATAATGATGAATCATCAGCCGATGCAACATTATCGACTGCGACACAACCGCTTTTTAACAAAAACACGCTCACTGTTTTTATCCGTCCAGCTGTCCTGCGTGGCAGTAGCCGATATGCGTACTTCTTACCGGAGCCGCGCGCAGCACCTCAAGCTTAATTTCGTCTGCCATTTTTTTACGAAATTAACTTCGAGGATGAAGTATGCAAACCTGGTTAAAACGGGCTGTCGTTTACAGCCTTATCATTATTGTTGGTCTGCTCAGCGCATTACCCAGCGTATTGCCACAGCAAACCCTTAACACCCTTCCTGACTGGTATGCCGAAAACACGCTGGCCTTAGGCCTGGATTTACGTGGTGGCTCCCATTTATTGTTATCGGTTGATACCCAAGATTTACTACTCAATGAGCATCAACAACTGGCTAGCCAAATCACCGATACACTGCGTGAAGCCCGGTTATTTATCCAAAAACCGGTCAGCAATAGTCTAGGCATCACATTAACGCCAAAAGATCCGACCAAGCTTGATGCTATTGCAGATTTAATTAAACCTTTACTAGCAGATGCAAAAGGTGGACTGGATTTATTCAACCTTGAACAAAAAGATTACAAACTGTTAATTGCCGCCACGCAAACCTACCGTGAAACCTTATCCAAAGATGCCATTGAGCATAGCTTGGAAGTCGTCCGGCAACGGCTGAATGAAACCGGCCTGACTGATCCAAGTATCAGCCGTCAGGGTGAAGACAGCATTTTGGTCCAATTACCAGGCGTTGATGATCCACAATATTTACGCACACTGCTCGGCACTACCGCCAAGATGACTTTTCACTGGGTCGCCAATGGTGCTGAAGATCCCCAGGATGTCACACAATTTACCGATAAGGATCTGCAAACGTATCAATTGGATAATCGCGTCGCCCTGGAAGGCAAACATATCCGTGATGCACAACTGGCTTTCAGTCCAGAAACCAATCAACCAGTTGTCAGCTTTACCTTGGATAAATCCGGTGCCCGGATATTTGGTGAAATGACCGAAAAAAATATTGGCCGACAATTAGCAATTTTACTGGATGATGAAGTGGTTACCGCTCCGGTTATCCGTAGTGTAATTGCGGGTGGCCGTGGTGAAATCAGTGGTCAGTTTACTGTCAGTGAAGCCACTTCACTGGCGGTATTATTGCGGGCCGGCGCGTTGCCGGCACCACTCCATGTCATTGAAGAACGTACGGTCGGGCCGGATCTGGGCAGTGATGCCATTACCATGGGTATCTTTACCGGTATTCTCGGCGCCGTGCTGGTGTTTTTATTTATGCTGTTTATTTATGGCGGCTGGGGTCTGATTGCCTGTGCCAGTCTGGCAATCAATATTGGCCTGATTTTTGGGGCATTAAGTCTGCTTGGCGCGACGCTGACCCTGCCCGGTATCGCCGGTATTATTCTCAGTATCGGTATGGCGGTTGATGCCAACATTCTGATTAATGAGCGTATTCGGGAAGAATCTGCCCGTGGCCAAACCGCTTTCAAAGCACTTGATGCCGGTTTTCGGCGGGCTTATAGCACCATTCTTGACGCCAACTTGACGACATTGATTGCCATCAGCCTGTTGTTTTTATTTGGCAGTGGCCCGGTGCGTGGCTTTGCTGTGGCCATGGCAATTGGTTTGTTGACATCGATGTTTACCGCGATATCAGTGGCGAGATTGTTAATGGAATGGCGGGTCAGTCAATTCAATCGTGGTCAGCGATTGCAAATATCGGGCATCAAAGCGCTCGATAAACTGAGTCTGAAAACCCGTAATTTTATGCGTGGTCGCTATATAGGTCTGGCTGCATCAGCATTGTTATCGCTGGCCTCAATCGGCTTGTTTTTCCAGCCGGGGCTGCATTATGGCATCGATTTCAGCGGTGGCAGTATTGTTGAGGTACACGCCCCAGACACGACTGTTGAAAGCTTGCGAAAAGCCTTGGCAGATAATGGCTTACAACAGGCGGCTTTGCAGGAATTTGGTAAAGATGACCACTATCTGTTGCGCCTGCCCATTGCCGATAAAGCACAAATGGCCAGTGGTCAACAGGTCGCTGATTTGAAAGCGGCAGTGCAATCAGTGTCTCCGGAAGCCGAATTCCCTCGCGTAGAAATGGTTGGCCCGAAGGTCAGTGGTGATTTCCGGGATGCAACTATTCTAGCGATTGTCTTGGCTGGATTGGGTATGCTCGGTTATTTATGGGTTCGCTTTGAATATCATTTTGCGATGGCTGCAACATTGACCATTGTGCTGGACTTAACCAAAACCATCGGCTTTTTTGTACTGGCCGGTGTGGAATTTAATCTGACCGCCGTTGCGGCATTGCTGGCGCTGATTGGCTATTCGGTAAATGACAAGGTCGTTGTGTTTGACCGGGTCCGTGAAAATCTGCGTGCAACGCCGGATAAACCGATGCTGCAAGTGCTTAATGAAAGTATTACCTCAACATTGACCCGTACTGTATTTACCTCGGTAACGACGTTTTTAGCGTTGATCCCGATGGCGATAGCGGGTGGTGCAGCAGTAGCCAGTTTTGCCCTGCCGATGTTGTTTGGCATCGTTATCGGCACCAGTTCATCGGTATTTATTGCCGCGCCAATTCTGTATTGGCTGGCAAAGCGCCGCGAACAAAAAGGATTACCGCAGTTAAGGTTGTCCGCTGAGGCCATGCAGCAAAAGTTGGATGCCATTATGTAAACATATCCCCTTTTCAAAACTAAAAAGCCTGCTTTTCAGCAGGCTTTTTAATATGTTTAGCGGGATAACGTGATCAGGTTTTGTAGCTGGCAAGGATTTTCTTAATTTGCTCTGTCAATTGCTGCAATACTTGCCCTGCTTCGCGGGTCTGTACCGCCTGTTCAGCATTGGTTTCAGACTGGTCACGAATTTGCGTTACATTGCGGCTGATTTCCTCAGACACTGCACTTTGCTGCTCGGCGGCGCTGGCAATCTCGCTATTTAAATGATTAATTTCCTTAACCGCTGCCATCACCTTCGCTAACGCACTTGAAGCTTCTTGACCGGCATTAACGTTGGCCTCTGCCTGCTTTACCTGTGTTTCCATCAGCAGGGCAACTTTTGCTACGCCCTGATGCAACCGTCCTATCAAAGCTTCGATTTCACCTGTCGAGCTTTGGGTACGCCCAGCCAATGTTCTGACTTCGTCAGCCACCACAGCAAAACCACGGCCATGCTCACCTGCACGGGCCGCTTCAATAGCCGCATTCAGTGACAATAAATTTGTCTGTTCAGCAATACTCCGAATTACTTCCGAGACCTGACTGATATCGTCACTTGCCTGCTTCAGTGAGTCAAGCAATGATGCTGAATCCTTAAACTCCGTAGATTGTGTCTCAATAGCCTGACGCATACGACGTATCAAATCATTAGCTTCGTCCGTTTGTCGCTGTACATTCTGCGCCGCAGACTCGGCACCAACAGCGCTTTGGGCAACACTTTGTGCCGTCATGCTCATTTCATGAACAGCGGTTGCGGCCTGTTCGGTTTGGTCACTTTGCCGACTCACGGCCTGACTGGACAGCTGAGCAATATTGCTTAGCTGGCCAGATGCGGTGACCAGTTCATCACTGCGGCCGTCTAACTGGACAATGGTCTGCCGCAGCGTTTCCAGCAGCTTGTCAAATTCATTGGCCATCTGGCCGAATTCATCGGTGTTTTTTGAATTAAAACGCCGGGTTAAATCACCCTCGCCACTGGTGATTTGATTCAGTGCAGCAATCAGTTTGTGAATGCGGCTAACCACAACACGATTGAGCAATACATTGATCAGCAGCACAATAATGCCGCCCATCACCAGTGCCGCGAGGATTAGCTTTAATGATGTTGCCCACAACCTATCGGCAATTTCCTGCTCAGAATAGACAGCATGAATCTGATAACCCCAGGGATCAAATGACGTTGTGATGACCTGCCAGTCATCATTGGCTTCCGCCAGAATCGTTTCGATATTTTGCGCATCGTAACTGTCAGAATGCTGACGTAAATTACCACGGCGGTCGGTCAGTGCCACAAAACCCTTTTGCAAAACCCTGGACTCTGCAACCGCAGCATTGAGTTCTGCCAGATCCACCTGATAACCGACATATGCAATACCAATCACCCTGCTAAAACGATCTTTAAGCGGTTCATAGCCGGTAAAGTAGGGATTACCAAGAATATCCACTACCCCATAAAACGCTTTACCCTCAAGAATGGCCTTGATGGCATTGCCATCAGGATCCAGCTTGGTGCCAACCGCACGCTGGCCATCAGCCGTTTTAACATTGGTACTGATACGCACAAAATCATCACCGCTGCGGCTGAATAAGGTTGCTGTACCGCCCATCAGCTGCGTTAAACGATCCACCAGATCAAATTGCAGCGCCTGACTCGTCTCGCCAAATTGTAAATTCGGCACGCGACTGTCGCCCACGGGGAGACGATCACCCTGTGTCGCAGGGCCCAGCAGGTCAATGCGATCCAGCATGACAGCCATACTGGCTTTAACCTGCTGGCTGAGCAGACTGTCTGTCACGGTCAGAAAACGCATCGTTTGCGCGGTTTGTTGAAATACCTCACCAAGCGCTTCGTCACGAATATTTTGCTGTTCACGGCTGATGGTAAAAGCTACGGTTATCAGCATCAACACTAACATCACGGCAATGGTGGCCAACATGAATTTTTTTTGAATTGACATCGTTATCAACCTGCATAAGTCATTAATTCAGCGCTGAGCAAAACCGCACAGCTGACCGGGTTCTCAATATTTATCGCCCCCACCAGCAGTTTCTTGAGTGTTTTGCAAAAAGATAATGCCGGCGATAATGTGAAAAACCTGCCAGTTTAATGATTTATCATTACGGATCAGTTACCTGCGGCTTGCTTTCGCAATCCTCTTCGGCTACGCAGATCGTCATCGCTTAAGGTGTAAAGTGCCTGTAAATCAGCTGAACCGGCATCACTGCTGGAAGCGAGTCCCACGCTGTAGTTTAGTCGTAGACTTGGATTTTGATGTTGATTAAACGCCTCTACGCGTGAGGCTAAATCCCGCAACGCTTCTTTATGAAAACGACAAAAAAAGCCGATTTTTTATTACAGCTTATTGATTTACCCATTGCCCCCGCGCATTACGGCATGCTATGCCTGTAACCACATCTCGTTGGCCGTCCATATAGACGTCCATTTCATATTCACGACAAGGCTGGCTGCTTTGTTGATAAGTCCGGGTCGGCGTCACACTATACTGCGCACCACTATCCGGATTATTCCAGCTGCTGGTACGGCCTGTCGGGTAAGTTTCCAAAGCATCATTGGCACGACGTCGATCCAGCTCATCCATTTCAGCACCAATATGACTACCCAAAGCGGCACCCAATAAAGAACCCGCGATAATTGCTGCAGTGCGCCCCCTCCCATCACCGACATTAGAGCCAAGAACACCACCAGCAATACCGCCAACAGCGCCACCTACAGTAGATTTATTCAAATTCTGACAACCTGCCAGCGTCAGGGTGACCGCCAACGCAACAATCAGGGTTAATTTGCTTTTCATAACACTTCCTCTTTCATTTACGGCAATTCAATACCAAATTTTTATCGCCAATAGTACTGAATGAATAGTGCTGACAATCGTTACTCATTCACAATATTTGTAACTATTTTCTTTACGGCACCCGCCAATGAAATTTATCGGCTGTCAGCAATGCCCTTTTGTGGCCTTGTTTAGACAGTGCCAGCCAGTCAAATTCCCGGACTTGGGCAATTATGATGCCCAGATTTGGCACTGCCGATTCTGTCACCTCAGGCGATAACAAAAGTGTGCCCGGCGCTTTTTCAGATAAATAATCACCAGCAGCTGATATCGCGGACAATTGTTGCCAAAGCCTTTCGACTCGTGGCCCGTCAGTTAATAACTGGTAATTAACGGCCGCCCGTAGCTGCCATTGCAAAACCGGGTGCCAGAACAATAATTCACCTTCCGGCCTTTCGATAATCTGCTGACATTTGGCACTGCGATTATCGGTATAAAAAACCAATTGGCTGTTGGCAGCATCGACTTCACGGAGAATCACTGAACGGACCGAGGCTGCACCATCAAGATTGCTGCTGGCCAGGGCAACGGTACGCCAGGGATGCGTTTTATCTTCTGAAGCAGCTGTTAACTGTGTCCAAATAGCCGCGCGGATACTGGCAGGTTCATATTGCATGCTTATTGCAAATCCGCCAGCCACTGCGGGCCACCAAGCCGGCGTTGCTGTTCAAGATTCCATACCGCACGCTGATAAATATGTGCCGCAGGACGCGCCGGATCATAGCGCAACGGACTCGGCAAGCTGGACGCCAGTAAAGCCGCCTGCATCGGTGACAGCTGGCCGGCTGATTTACCAAAATGATAATTGCTAGCGGCCTGTAAACCAAACACCCCCGGCCCCCATTCCGCAATATTCAAATAAATTTCCAGAATCCGTTGTTTGCCCCAAACCCATTCAATCAGCAAGGTAAACCAGGCTTCAATAGCTTTACGCAGCCAACTTCGGCCTGTCCACAAATACATATTCCGCGCCACTTGCTGACTGATGGTGCTGGCTCCACGCAACTCACCGCGGCGCTCGCGCTCTTTCAGCGCCCGTTGAATCGCTTCAAGATCAAACCCCATATGCTGGGGGAACAGCTGATCTTCTGAAGTCACCACGGCCAATGCGGCGTGCTTGGGAATATCATCCCAGCTCAGCCATTGTTTCTGGATTTGGAAATCCTCTTCTGATGACAGCCAACGCTCAGCCATCACCATCGTCAGCGGCGGGTTAAGCCATTTAAACGGCAACACCAGCAACAGACTGAGCAGCAGCAAGGCTGCTATCAGAATGAGAAAATATCGCCCTAATTTACGGAAAAACACGCGCACCATATCACTCTTCGTTAAGACTTCGCCCGCATCATACGGCAAAGCCTTGTTGGCACCCTGAATATTTCAGTGGTTTCAAAATCGCAATTGTGTGTTTAGTTGGTCGACCACTTCCGCCCAGTCAGAATCCTCGGCAAGACATTCACTGATAAAAGCGGCCTGAGCAGGTGTCCAGAATGGGGCATTTTCAATGGTTTCATGATCTTGCAAGCGATGAATATCCACAAAACGTCGGATAGCCAGCGCGTCGTTATCTAATCCTAACTGTAAAAACAAGTTTTCCATGGTATGAAACTGACTGTCCATATTTCGCCCTCCTGATTGATTCAATCATTAACCTAACTTAATGTCGGTGATTATTCCAAACGCCGCAACAGGAGCATTGGTGATACGGTCAGCACCGGCCTTAGCTGCCAGCGGCCCAATAAAGATAGCAATACACTACTCAGCAATGGCATGATGATCAGCACCGGCCAATGCCAACGAAATTCACCGCCGAACATCCGGTATTGTAAGGCCCAGACGGTGGCTTCTGCTGCCAATACCCCCAATATACCCGCCACCAGACCAATCAGCGCAAATTCCAGCATGGTCGCTTTAACCAGCAGACTTTGCTGCGCTCCCAATGTACGTAATAACGCGCCCTCCCGCTGCCGTTCACTCATCGTCGCACTGACTACCGCCACCATAACGGCCAATGCCGCCAGCAAAATCAGCAATAAAATTGCTTCTACCGCCTGAGTCACCTGCTGAATAATGTCCTGGATGCGCTCTATAAAATCATCAATTTCTAGCACTGACACCGTTGGGAATTGGCGGATAAAGTCATTCAATACCGATTTATCTGCCGGATCCAGGTAAAAGCTGGACAAATAAGTCGATGGTAAATCCTTAATCGCGCCATTTTCCGGAAACATGATAAAAAAGTTAGGCTGCATACTGTCCCACTGCACACTGCGGACGCTGGTGACTTTGGCACTGAAGACATCACTGCCCGCGGTGAAGCTTAATTTATCACCCAGCGTGACACCTAAGGATTCAGCCAGTGACTGTTCAATCGATAAGCCCTCATTGTCACCCTCGTTGAACCACTGCCCTGAAATGATTTTATTATCATCGGGATAACTTGCCGCCGCAGTCAGATTCAGTTCGCGGCTCAATTCATCATCGTCTGGATTTAACGCAACCTCTTTGGCCGGCTGGTCATTAATTGCTGTCAACCGTCCGCGTACCATCGGATATAACGGGCTACGTTGTAACTGTTTACTGGTCAGAAATGTATCGACATCATCGACTGTTTCCGGGGCAATATTGACCAGAAAATGATTCGGTGCATTCTCTGGCAACTGTGCCTGCCAGTCGGCTAATAGAGACGATCGCACCAGCACCAATGTTGCCGCCAACATCATGGTCATGGCAAACACTGACAGTTGTGACAGGGTTGCCCGTTTGTGCCGGTGCAAGGCAACAACGGCACTGCGCCATACAGAACTGCCTCCTTTAAAGGAGCGAACACTGCTGACAAATAACCAGCCAAGCACCAGCAGGACAACCATTAATACTGAAAGCCCGGCGAGTAACGACAACACGAGCTTCAGTTCACCAGCAAACAGCCATAACATCCCGAATACCAGTAATCCGGAAACGACTGAGTCTTTAACCAAAAAGCCTTTATCAAGCTGCGGTAAACTGCGCAGCACCTGCATGGCCGGCGTTTTTCGAAGCCGGTCTATCGGTGGTAAGGCAAATGCAAACAACACCAATAAAGCGGTCAACAAGGCTGGCCATAACGTCCAGATTTGTAATGAAAAGGCTAACGGCTGCGCTATTAACTGTGCGGTCATTAACGACAAAAACCAGGCCAACGGAACCGCAATCAATAAACCTGCCAGCGTTGCCAATACGCCCCACAGCAACAAACGGTTAGCATATAAGCGGCGAATGGCACGGCTGGTAAGCCCTAAAGTTTTTAACAAGGCAACCGTATCGCGTTGTTGCAACGCATATTCCCGACTGGCAACGGCAATTGCCACCACCGCCAGCAAAACTGCCAAACTGCCGCCCAGCAGTAAAAAATTTTCCGCTTTATTCAGAGATTCGCCAATAGTGTCACCATCACGGGCATCCCGCCAACGGTAGTCACCACTGTCGATTGCCGGCTGAACGATATTTTCAAAATCATTGAGCAGATTCTCATTGCCGGCCAGTAGTAATTTATGCCTTACCCGGCTGCCAGGCTGAATAACATTCGTTGCCGCTACATCAGCAAAATGCATCATGGCGCGCGGTGCAAATGCCGAAAAATTGAAACTACTATCTGGTTCACGCAGCAACAAGCCACTGACCTTCAGCTCGGTTTCGCCCACGGTGACTTGTTCACCAATCGCAATATCCAACAAACCTAATAGCCTCGGATTTAACCAGATCTCACCGGGCGCCGGCCCCTTTAACAGCATTTGTCTGGGTGCTTGCAAACTGGCCTGCCATTCGATTTGACCACGCAACGGATAATCGCTGTCTACTGCTTTCACCGATACCAACTGAAAGGCGCCACCGGCTGAAAACATTGTAGAAAACTGACTGATTTCACTGGTTTTCAGGCCCACTTCGCTGGCCGCTTGTTGCCACTGTTCCGCAACAGGTTGGGTACTGCGGGTAATCAGTTGCCGATCGGCAGCCAGAAAGCTGCTGGCCGATTGTACTAACGTTTGCTGTAAATGCCCGGCAAACAAATTAATAGTAGCCACCGTAGCAACCGCGATCATCACCGCTGCCAGCATGACTTTGACCTGACGCAGTCGTAAATCCCGGCGGATTGCTGTCTGTTGTAGTGCTTTAATCATTGGGTTTGCACACGGCCGGCATCAATATGGAACTGCCGGTCACAACGCGCGGCCAGTTGGTCATCATGAGTGACCATCACCAAAGTCGTACCTTGCTGTTTATTCAGCGTCATCAATAAATCGGTAATTTCCGCACCAGTCTGGCTATCAAGATTACCGGTTGGCTCATCGGCAAAAAGCACCCTCGGCGTGACTGCAAAAGCCCGGGCAATCGCCACCCGTTGCTGCTCACCACCCGACAATTGTCGCGGCGTATGATTAATACGTGATGCCAAACCGACCTGCTGCAATAAATCGACAGCTTGTTGACGGGCATGATCTATGCCGGCTAATTCCAACGGCAGCAACACATTTTCCAGTGCCGTTAACGACGGTAATAACTGAAATGATTGAAACACAAACCCAACCCGGGCCGCCCGTAACCGGGCACGTTCATCTTCACTCAGGCAATTAATTTGCTCGCCATCCAGATAAATCGCGCCGCTACTGGGCACATCAAGTCCGGCCATCAATCCGAGCAAGGTGGTTTTACCGGAACCGCTGCGACCAACAATCGCCGCCGACTGACCGCGCTGAATTTGCAGGGTCACATCCTGTAAAATCTGTAACGGCTGACCGCCTGGTGTGACCTGGTGATTGACCGATTGAATATCAATCATGCAGTCATCTATGTTTTTTGTTGGTCTATCAAGGGTCATTAACACCTCAGAGGTTTATTTAACTGACTATGAGAACCCTGTTGTTAAAACAAAAGTTCATTTCTTTTCTGACTTTAACCTACTTGCTGTTATCAGCACCGGTATTTGCCGATGACAGTAAAACCGTACTAGTGATGGGTGATAGTCTCAGCGCTGCTTATGGTATTGACAGCGACGCCGGCTGGGTCAACCTGCTGCGTCAGCGGCTGAATACTGAAGCCACGGACTGGCAACTGATCAACGCCAGTATCAGTGGTGAAACCACTGATGGTGGCCTGCGCCGACTTCCGGACTTACTAAATAAACATCAACCGGACATAGTGATTATCGCCCTCGGTGGCAATGATGGTCTGCGTGGTTTTCAACCGCCATCTATTAAAGAACGTTTAGCCAGCATGATTGAATTATCACAGGCTGAGGCTGATGTGCTGCTACTGGGCATCGAAATTCCACCGAATTATGGTGCGGTCTATACCAATGCTTTTCGCGATATTTACAGCAGTTTGGCCGCAGAATATGAGACCGCACTGCTGCCCTTTATGCTCCGTAATGTTTACGATGGTGATGGCATGATGCAGGCAGATGGCATGCATCCTACTGCGCAGGCCCAGCCGAAAATTCTTGATAATATCTGGCCGGTACTATCACCGCTATTGCATTAACTTTAGGTGCCGACACTGGCCAGATATTGATCATCCAAACGGGGCACCGCCGCCAATAAGGTCCGGGTATAATCACTTTTTGGCGCCTGCATCACCGAATCAGTGTCGCCAGTTTCGACAAATTGCGCTTTGTGCATGACGAGCATGCGATCAGCCAGATAATCAACTACGCCCATATTATGGGTAATAAACAACATGCCGATATTATCTTCATCGACCAGTTGCCGCAGGAGTTTTAAAATTCCTGCCTGCACTGATACATCCAGCGCCGAAGTAATCTCATCACACAGAATAAATTTCGGTTCCAACACCAAAGCGCGGGCAATGGCCAGCCGTTGCCGCTGACCACCAGAGAATTCATGCGGATAACGCCACAGACTATCGGTGGGCATTTCTACACGCTCCAAAAATGCGGCAGCTCGTTCGGTACGTTCAGTATCATTAGCACCAATGCCCTGCACCCGCATCGGTTCAACCAATGAGGTATGAATCGGCAAGCGCGGGTTCAGACTCGACCCCGGGTCCTGAAATACCACCTGCATCTGCCGGCGTAATGGACGCATCTCTTTTGCCGATAAATGGGTTATGTCCTGACCATTGAGCAAAATCTGGCCACGCGTGACGTCCTGTAGTCGCAAAATTGCCCGACCCAGCGTGGTTTTACCACAGCCGGATTCACCGACCAAAGCGACAACTTCGCCGGCATTTATCTGAAATGACACGCCCTCAACTGCCCGAAAATGATCAACAACCCGCCTTAATAAACCACGACGCACGGGGAAATGCACGGCAACATCGTTGACCTCCAGTAAGGTTTGATGGTTTTTTTCGGGGCGCGATGGTCGTGGCAAACGTTCCGGTAAAGCGGCGATCAGGCTTTGCGTGTAGACATGTTGTGGATTGCGTAATACTTCCGACGTAGAGCCGGTTTCCACCAACTCGCCATAGCGCATCACGCCAACGATATCAGCAATCTGCGCCACCACACCAAAATCATGGGTGATAAATAACATGCCCATGCCGTAGCGACGTTGCAAATCGCGCATTAACTTAAGAATTTCGGCCTGCACTGTGACATCCAGTGCTGTGGTCGGCTCATCCGCAATCAGCAACGCCGGTTCACAAATCAGCGCCATCGCTATCATTACTCGCTGCCGCTGACCACCGGATAAACGATGTGGATATTCTTTAATACGGCTTTCCGGCTCCGGTATCATGACTTCTTTAAGCGCTGCTAAAATTCGCTCGCTTCGTTGTAGATCTGTCCAATCCGGCCGATGAATCTGTAATGCTTCATCCAATTGTTCGCCAATGGTTTGCACGGGATTCAGTGAGGTCATTGGCTCCTGAAAAATCATCGCAATTTTGCCACCACGGACGCTGCGCATCAACGCATTATCGGCACCCAGCAATTCCTGACCATTACCGTTATCGGCAAATAATTTGATGCTGCCGGACGGATGACGGAATTTATTTTCCGGCAATAAGCCCATCATCGACAAAGCGGTCACCGATTTACCACTCCCGGATTCACCAACCAGACAATAGGTTTGCCCGGATTCAATGGTCAGACTGATATGTTTAACCACCGATTGCCATTGGCTTTCACCACCCAGGTCGGTACTTAAGTCGCTGATTTCCAAAAGCTTCATGCCTGCCGACTCCGGTTGGTGTGCGGATCAACCGCATCGCGCAAAGCCTCTCCCAGCAGGTTATAGGCAAACACTGTCATAAAAATTGCGCCGCCCGGAAACACCGCCAACCACCAGTTAAAGGTCGATGACTGCACCGCCTGATTAAGTAATTGCCCCCAAGAAGGATCATCAATTAACCCCAGGCCCAGAAAGCTCAGTGTGGCTTCGGCCAGAATCGCAGAGGCCACCCCAAAACTGGTTGCAACCAGCAGCGGTGCCAACCCGTTGGGTAACATATGCCGGAATAAAATTGACCGCAGTGGCAAACCACAGGCGACTGCCGCCTGGACAAAATCCTGCTGACGTAATTTTAAAAATTCGGCGCGCACATAACGGGCATAACCAGACCAGGCGGTAATGCCGATAATCACCATCATCATGTAAATCGAACGGCCGAAAAAAGCGACAAATGACAACAATAAGAATAAGGTCGGGATCGCTTCAAAAATCTCCACCAAACGCATGCCAATAATATCGACAATGCCGGAAAAATACCCCATTAAGCCGCCGATAATAGTGCCAATTACCAGGGCAATGCCCGTGGCAATAAACCCAATGCCTAAGGCGATCCGCGAAGCATGAATCATTCGCGAGGCAACATCAGCACCGTTTTCATCGGTACCAAACCAATGCGTCCGCTCAGTCGCTTCAAGCGGTGCCTCAACACCGGTATTAGCATAGTCACGCAGATAATCCTTGGCAGAATACGGGATTGGCGCATAAATGACCTTATCCAATTCACCTGCCATCTGCATTTCACGATATTGTTCATAGATAATCAGTGTCGGTGGTGATGCCAACATATTGGCAACCACTGCACTCACCGCCACCAGGCCCAGCCATAGCAATAATTTCTGCCAAAATGGCCGCGACCATTTCGCCAGCAACACCGTAAAGATAAATGCCGCTAACCATACCCAGTCCTGCGCATTCAAATGGGCCAGTAATGGGCTACTGGCCTTGCCATCAACCACCATGTAAAGCGGATGACTACTGGCCAGAAATGGCGAAAAAGTGGCAATCACAACCAATATGCCGATCCAGATTAAACCAATCCGTGCGCTATGGCGTTTTAACAATGCCGCCAACACCTGCTTACCCCAAGGCTTGGAACGTTGCTGTTGGTGATGGCTTAAAGCTTGCTCAGTCATAGCTAACCCTCGGATCGACTATCGCGTATGCAATATCTGCCAGCAAATAACCAAATAACGTCAACAGCCCGGAAATCAAAGTGACTGATAACACCAACTCCCTATCGCGGGTTTGCACCGCCTCAACAGCCAGTTTGCCCATGCCATCGATACTGAAAATGCTCTCGATAATGACTGAACCAGCCAGCAAACTGGGCAGTAACGTTGCTGATACTGTGATTAAAGGCAACAAGGAATTACGAAACACATGTCGCCACAATACCGATTCTTCATCGACACCTTTGGCACGTGCTGTACGGGCATAATCGGCGGCCAGATTCTCCAATAATGAAGAACGGGTTAGCTTGGCTAAAAACGCCAGACCACCGTAAGAAAGCGCAATAATCGGTAATACCAGATGCCAGATGCGATCCAGTAAATAACCATTTTGCAGAAAGGTCACACCCAGTTGTGCTGCCACACTTAATCCCAGCCCCAGCCCTAAACTACCGGCAACTGCTAAACGCAGCGACAGATTTTGCAATCCAAACAGGCTGCGCATCAATATCGCCAATAACAACATCAAAGCTATATGCAACACGCCAAACCATTGTCCATGGAGATTCAGGGCCATCAAGTATCCAAGACCGGCACCAATCACCACCCCCAACCATTGTCGGTTGCGGGTTGAACACCGACTCAGCAATTGCATAAATATCAAGGTTAATACTGCAATGCAGGCAACCGCTATCAGCACATCAGAGAAACTGGCAAATAACGGTAAAAAAGTTTCACTGGCCGTTTCACGGCGCATCAAACCACCAGTCGGAAACCATCGCCAATATTGCTCTGAAGCAAAAAAGCCGATGAACAACACCCCGGCCAACATACTGGGCACTGACCATAAACCGAGCAGGAATATATTCGAACTGACATCAAAGCGCCCGCCCCGGTCACGTGCAGCCTGCACACCTATGCCGATAGCCAGCGCGTAAATCAGTGGTATAGAAATCAGGTTAAGTAACAGGGTGATGGGTAAACGCTCGGCCAGCAAATCAGTCACGTCCCGGCCATAACGAAAACTGGTTCCCAGATCGCTGCCTTTCCACAACGAAAAATTGCCCAAAGTGCCATCGACGTTGCGCTCAAAACCGACTGGCGAGATATTGTTCAACCAGCGAAAATACTGCACCGGTGCCGGCTGATCCAGGCCATAAAGCTTATTGTAATAATCCTCCAAGGCTTTGCGACTTTGTGGCTCCAGCTCCATGCCATCAACCAGCGTTTGGGCACTGATACCGCCCGGTGCTGCCGCCATCACCACAAACACCACCAATGTGATGCCCAGCAAAGTGGGCACCATTAACAATAAGCGGCGCAGTAAATAATTAATCATGATTGATTAACGCTGCAGTTGCAGGTCAGCCGGCACATAAACCTCCACCGGTACCGACATCAGATTCAAGCCCAGGCCGGTTTTTTCGAGGTTTTTAATCCGGTCATCAATAAATGCCATGGTATTGCGGCGAAACAAGAATGTGTAGGGCTGATCTTCAACCAGAATGCGTTCCGCTTCATGCCACAACGCCATACGTTTGGCTTCATCAACTTCAGCGCGCGCCGCATCAATGACTTTATCCAACTCAGGATTTTGGTAATTTATGAAGTTATCACCGCCTTCCACAGTTTGGCTGGAGTGAAACATCTGAAAAATGTCGATTTCAATACCCGACGTCCAGGCAAGCGTTATCGCATCAAAATTCTTCTGCTGAATATTCTCGACCATGATCGACCATTCCGTTGGCTTGGGCTTCATGACGATCCCGGCTCTGGCATATATATCCCGCAGAAACAATACCATACGACGGGTATCATCACTGTCCTGAAAGAAAGTCAGCTCAAATTCAAATGGCGTCCCATCAGCTGACTCCAAAATGCCATCACCATTACGATCAGTAAAACCGGCTTCGTTAAGCAAGGCTTTGGCTTTACTGACATCATGCGGCATCGGCGAAATTGCAGGATCATGTTGATCCGACCCCGCCATAAAAGGACTAGCGGCGGGCTGTCCATAACCCAAGAAAATCTCTTTAAGCACCCGATCGACATCGGTTAGCAAGGACATCGCTTCACGGACACGTTTATCAGCAAAACGGGTTTCTTTGCCACCACGCGACTGATTCCAGGCAATAAAACTATAACCAGCGGTCGGGCTCATATACTCGAAGTGCTGGCTTCGTTCGGTAATTGCCTTATCTTCAAGCAAATCCTCGAATTCACGGGGCAAAGCGTTATAAACATCAATGTCGCCATTACGGAAAGTGGTTAGCCGAGCGCTGTCATTTTCAATAATTCGCCATAAAATACGGTCAAATGATGGATCCACAGGTCCCCAGTAACGCGGATTTCGTTGCAGTTCGACAGCGCCTAAATCTGGCGTCCAGTTTTCCGGATCAGGCAGGCGATAAGGACCCGATCCCATTAATAAACCACGGCTTTCATTAAATGTCTGCGGATTTTCCAGATAACGGCTGTAAAAATGTGCCGGCAAGATTTCAAGGCTGCCAGCTAATTGCAGACTGTTGAAATACGGTTCGCTAAATACAAACTCGACGGTGTATTCATCGAGCGCCTTAACACTGGCAATACGCGACAAATAAGCCCGAGCTCTTGGCGCCGCAATCGCCTCATTCATAATAAAATCAAAGGTAAACGCAACGTCTTTTGCCGTCAGCGGCTCACCATCTGAAAAATTAATGCCACGTTTTAAGGTGAAAGTAATCGTCAATCCATCATCAGACGTTTGCCAATCGTCAGCAAGCAACCCCTGCCATTTCAGCGTGTCTGGGTCCCGTACCAACAAGGATTCCAACACATAATTTTGTACATCCGCTGAATAAGCATCAGCTGACACTAACGGGGTCAATGTTTTCAGGCCACTGGCAAACGCCAGCCTTAACCAGTCACCCTGCGCGAAATCTGGCTTGGCCATCGCTTGACGGGCACGATCAAAGGCATCGCTATCATCAACAATTTCAGCGCCGGTTCGGGCAACATTACCAGTATTAAATTGACCACTGCGCAGCGATTTTTCCAGCGTTCTTAGTACCGTATGGCTGCTGCGAATGTCTTTGGCCTGTTCGTCCATGATGCGGCGCATTTCATCCATGCGCGTCCATTGCCGGTCTATTTGCACCATCAGCAAAATCAGCAGGATAACCACCAGACTGATTGCTGACCAAAAGCCTAAACGACTGATCCCTGACTGTCCGTTTTTCATGTTGTTGTATGCCTTAGTCGCGTTTTATTGAACGGTTTTTATTTTGCTGATTGACTGGCAAATATCAATTAAGGTTTCCAGACATGCGCTATTTTTGATGTTGTTGGCAGCCAGCAAATACTTTGGCTTCTACATCAGATTCTTGCAAGCCATCTGGAAAGGTATAGGCAAGATTGATCGCCAGATCAGTTGTGCGGATAAATTCATCATTCATAAAATCTGGCTGCAGGGTTTGTTTTACTTGTTCTTTGCTTTTGCCAGATTGTTTTTGGTAATAATAATCACCGGTCAGCGCAGAAATCATTTCACACTGCAGGTTTACCGGTTGATCCGGTCCCATCGGCGGCTGAGCCGCCAATGGCAACATCAACAATAAACCAGTACCGGCTAACATACCGGAGAGGATTTTTTTCATAACGGGCTCCCAGAGTATTTACAACATTGCGTCGAATGACGCAGGTTTTAGCTAGGACTCATCTCTGCCGGGAAATATCCCACCCGCAATATTTGAGCTAATTATTTACTGGTAATGGTGTCAATTTATTAGTGAATATTCGCACGACTTCGCCATTCTTAAGCACGACATGGGTTTCCGGCAAACCTTCGGGATGCACCAGCCACTTGTGGAAAATATCAGGGTCCCCATTACTGCGCGAACGAACGTGTTCGCTGACATAACTCGGCTGCCAGGCTTGACCACACTGACTTTTAACATCATCAGGTGTCATGCCGACTTCAATTGCTGAGCTGATACCGCAACTGACCGAGGGAACTTCAACGCTGCCACCAGCAAACACAATTGAACTGCCAAGCAGTAACGACAAACCAGGAAAAATTTGCAAACGCATTTTGACTCTCCCTACTTTTAAAAGCGTTAATATGCGACGCTATATCGATAGCGTCAACTACTTGTGCCACAGAAATCTAATTGGGTCTTGGCCCAGAGGTTTGTATACTGAGCTTTGTCTATGCCAAGGAGCTGATATGTCTGTTCGCCCACAGCAGGATCCAATTTACATTCCTTATGCCGGTCCACAATTACTGGCAACCTCATTATTGAATAAGGGCACTGCGTTTTCTGCCAGTGAGCGGCGTGAATTCAATTTAACCGGGCTTATTCCCGCGCGTTATGAAACCCTTGATCAACAATCGCAACGGGCCTATTTACAGTTCCAGAGTTTTGCCGAGCCCATCAATCAGCATATCTATCTAAGAATGGTGCAAGACACCAACGAAACGCTGTTTTATCACCTGCTCAATCAGCATCTTGAGGAAATGATGCCGATTATTTACACGCCCACGGTGGGTGATGCCTGCGAACGGTTTTCGGAAATTTACCGTCGTGCGCGTGGTTTGTTTATCAGCTATCCGGATCGTCATGATCTCGATGCCATTTTGCACAATGCCACTAAACGTCATATCAAAGTGATTGTCGTGACCGATGGCAGCCGTATCTTGGGTCTTGGAGACCAGGGGGTCGGTGGTATGGGCATTCCGATTGGCAAATTGTCTTTGTATACCGTCTGTGGTGGTATCAGCCCGGCTTATACGCTGCCTATCATGCTCGATGTCGGTACCAACAACAAAATGTTACTCGATAATCCGCACTATATTGGCTGGAAAAACCCACGCATCAGTGGCGCTGAATATGACGAATTTATCGAGTTATTTATCAAAGCACTGCGAAAACGCTGGCCAGAGGCGTTACTGCAATTTGAAGACTTTGAGCAAAATAAAGCGTTGCCGCTGCTTAACCGTTACCGGGATCAAATGTGCTGTTTTAATGATGATATTCAAGGCACTGCTGCGGTGGCGGTTGGCACTTTGCTGTCCGCCTGCCGCCACAAAAAGCAAACGCTGGCCGAACAAACCATTGTTTTTGCCGGTGCCGGCTCAGCGGGTTGTGGCATTGCCGAACAAATTATTCGGCAAATGCAGGTTGAAGGTTTAAGCGAAGCAGCTGCCAGGGCAAGAATTTTTATGATCGATCGGCAGGGACTGCTTGCCGACAACATGCCTGATCTGACCGATTTTCAGCAGTTACTTGCCTGTCAGAGCTCGCAATTGAATGCGTTGCATTTATCGGCGGGTGCGGATTTACACGCAGTAGTCAAAGCCGTTAAACCAACCGTATTAATTGGCGTTTCTGGCAAAGCCGGTTTATTTGATGAAACACTGATCAAAACGATGCAGCAACATTGTCCGCAGCCGATTGTGTTTCCACTCAGTAATCCGTCCAAGCAGATCGAAGCACATCCCGCCGATATTCTGCGTTGGACACAAGGCAAGGCGCTGGTCGCGACTGGCAGCCCTTTCAAGGCCGTTGAAGTTGATGGCAAGCTACATCCCGTTGCGCAGTGTAACAACAGCTATATTTTCCCCGGACTGGGGCTGGCGGTGGTTGCCGCACAAATCAGGCGTTTGCCCGACAGTTTATTAATGATCGCCAGTGACGTCCTGGCAGAAGCCGCGCAACAAACAATAAGTGAGAGTCTGTTACCGCCTCTGACCGAAAGCCGCGCCATTAGCGAAAAAATTGCCTATGCGGTTGCCAAACAAGCCATCAAAGAAAAGTTGGCCCCGGCTAAAACCAATACCGAGTTAAAGCTGGCCATTGCCAAAAATTTCTGGGAACCCACTTACCGCCAGTATCGCCGAATTAGTATTTAATGCAGACCATTTTTTTGAGCTGCACAAATCTGAGCATAGGCTTTGTCTTGGGAAGCACATTAAATTAAATGCTTTACAGCAAGATAATGCCAAAGCGTTTTACCACCATTGCCAGTAACGCAAAAGCCAAGATCGTGACTGGTACTGACACGCCCATTGCAGTCCAGAAGCCATAACGATGCAGCAGCCATGGCAACACCAAAAACATCGGCAGCGTCGGTAACACATACCAAAATGTATACCAGGCATAACTTGCAATTTTATCGGTAGGCTGCTTTTCAAAATACAGCCACATCAATGCAAGAATTGCCACCAGCGGCAAGGCGGTAATCAGCGCCCCTAACTTTTCACTGCGTTTGGCAATTTCGGATATCAGCACCACCAATCCTGCTGTAATCAGATATTTACTGAGTAACCACGTCATGTCTTACTCCTGCACATTGGAAATTTCTGCACCGGCAACGCTGGTTTTTGCTATTATTTACCGGTCATTTGCTGACACGCCTGCGTTGCGGGCAGCCTGCGTTAAACAGCGCAGACCTTCAATTTAAGCACTTCAGGATTGTTATGCCAGAAATTATTATCGAGAAAAACCTCAGCCAGGCCCAACTGCAAGAAAGAGGCATCCCAGGCTGGGAAATTTGGGATTGCCCAGTCACTGAATTCCGTCTGGATTTTGATGAAACCGAAAAAGCTTACATTCTGGAAGGCGAAATTGTCGTTACCCCTGATGGTGGCGAGCCAGTTACGATCATCCCTGGCGATTATGTCGAGTTTCCGACAGGCCTGAAAAGTATGTGGAAAGTGACCAAAACACTGAAAAAACACTACAGCTACGATTAAACCCAGCTGTATTATTTGATCAAAAAAGGCATCCGAGGATGCCTTTTTTGTATCTAAGCTAAAGGATGATTATCAGGCAGTTGCCAAATCAATTGCTTCAGCCGCTAACCGGGAAATTTCATCCCAGTTTTCAGCTTCCACCAGACTGGCTGCGCACATCCACGAGCCACCGACGCAAGCAACGTTGGGCAAACTATAATAAGACTTAACGTTTTTCTGACTAACACCACCGGTCGGGCAGAAAGTGATCTGCGGTATCGGTGCACCAATCGACTTCAACATCGGCACGCCGCCCGCGGCTTCCGCCGGAAAGAATTTCATGGCAGTAATGCCCCGCTCCAGCAAGCGCATTGCTTCACTGGGATTCGCAACACCGGGTAACAATGGCACGCCAGTTTTTAATGCCGCATCAATCAGCGAATCAGTGGTGCCCGGGCTGACAATAAATTCAGCACCGGCATCAATCGCCGCATTTAGCGTGTCGATATTGATAATGGTACCAGCGCCCACAATTGCATCCGGCACTTCGGCTTTAATTCTCCGGATCGACTCCAGCGCTGCATCGGTACGCAGCGTGATTTCCAGCACTTTCAGGCCACCTTTAACCAATGCTTTAGCTAAGGGCACTGCATGTTTGACATCATTGATCACCATCACCGGTACAATCGGTGAAATTTTCATAATGTCGTGAATCGTTTTGCTCATTTAATTTATCCTGATTATTCGGTGAATTTATTCGACATTAAACATATTGATGGCACCCTCTTCCGCAGAAGATACGCCGGCACGGAAGCTGTCAAACAACTCACGACCACAGCCATAATGATGCTCGGTATTGGCCATCATGCAGGACAAACGGGATTCAAATTCAACCGCATCAACCAACACATTCATGATGCCTTTTTCGGTATCCAAATGAATAATATCGCCATCTTTAATGCGGGTCAGCGGACCGCCTTCAGCGGATTCCGGACACATTTGAATAGCCGATGGCACTTTACCCGATGCGCCTGACATCCTGCCATCAGTGACCAGCGCCACTTTAAAGCCCCGATCCTGCAATACGCCCAATGGGGAACTTAGTTTATGCAGTTCCGGCATACCGTTGGATTTTGGTCCCTGGAAACGCAATACGACAATCACGTCTTTTTCCATTTCACCACGTTTGAATGCGGCAACAGCATCATCCTGATCATCAAATACCATCGCTGGTGCTTCAACCACACGATGTTCTGGATCAACGGCAGAAATTTTAGACACACCGCGCCCCAAATTACCCTTAATAAGATGAACACCACCAGATTTGGAGAACGGCTCGGCAACACTGCCGATAACTTCCGGATCCAATGATTTTTGCGGTGCTTCCTGCCAGGCAAGCTTTCCATCTTTTAATTTAGGCTCTTGCGTGTATTGGCTTAGACCTTTCTCATTACCGACCGTCACAATATCTTCATGCAATAAGCCGGCTGATAACAGTTCACGAATCAATACACCCATGCCACCGGCGGCCTGGAAATGATTGACATCAGCACTGCCGTTTGGATAAATCTTGGTCATTTGCGGAATGATTTGTGACAAACGATCAAAGTCATCCCAACTAATGATTATCCCTGCAGCGCGGGCAATGGCAACAATATGCATGGTGTGATTCGTTGAACCACCGGTAGCCAGCAGACCAATAATGGCGTTCATAATGGCCTTTTCATCGATCATATGACCGATTGGCCGATAGTCGTTACCCAAGGCTGTAAATTTCAATACCTGACGGGTTGCTTCTTTAGTCAACTCATCGCGCAGTGGTGTATTCGGATTGATAAAAGTCCCGCCGGGCAAATGCAGACCCATGATTTCAACCATCATCTGGTTACTATTGGCGGTGCCATAGAAAGTGCAGGTACCGGGACTATGATAAGACTCGGACTCGGCTTTCAATAATTCTTCACGACCAACTTTACCTTCAGCATATAACTGGCGGATTCGGACTTTTTCTTTATTCGGCAAACCGCTGGGCATTGGCCCTGCCGGGACAAAAATTGTCGGTAAATGGCCAAAACTCAAAGCACCAATTAACAAACCCGGGACGATTTTATCGCAAACACCCAGCATCATCGATGCATCAAACATATTATGACTGAGACCAACCGCCGTCGACATCGCGATAACATCGCGGCTGAACAACGATAAATCCATACCCGGCTGGCCCTGAGTGACGCCATCACACATTGCTGGTACGCCACCGGCAACTTGAGCAACACCTCCCGCTTCACGAGCAGCTTCTTTAATTATTTCTGGAAAATCTTTGTACGGTTGATGCGCCGACAACATGTCATTGTAAGAAGTCACAATGCCAATATTGGCCTTGACGTTGCCGGTCAGGTCTGATTTTTCAGATGCGGGACAAGCAGCAAAACCATGTGCCAGATTGCCACAGCCGAGGGTCAGGCGATGCGGGCCTTTGCCTGCGGCTTCGTCCACACGCGTCAAATAGGCGGCACGGGATTTTTTACTGCGTTCGATCACTTCGTTGGTAAGCGAATCTAAAACCGGATTAACCATGATATGTCTCTCTCGTAGCTTATGTTTTAGTAGTTTTGGATTCGAGGCCGCAAACAGACAGCAGCGCTATTCCATCAGAACTGTCGAATCAGACAGGTGATTATAGCCTCTGACGGTAAAATTGGCACGATCAACCCTATTCTGACTGGCAAAATTAGCGCTGGCAATGCCTGTTAAAGATTGATTTCAAAATAATTAAGCAGTACATGCGCTTAGAGGAATCTCAGGCCTTTCTGTCCGACAATAACTTCGATCAGTTATCATATGCGGCATTTTTGTGAATGGCAAAACTCCTATGCAAACCGAAAAACCCCGCCGCGAAATCAAGTCTTTTGTGCGTCGTGAAGGTCGTCTGACACCCGGTCAGCAAAAAGCGCTGGATAGCTTGTGGCCACAGTGGGGCATTGAAGATGCTGATGCGCCGCTGAACCTAAATGCCTTATTTGGCCGCGATAATCCGAAAGTACTCGAAATTGGTTTTGGCAACGGTGCTTCGCTGGCGGAAATGGCAGCCAATCAGCCTGAGCTGGATTTTATCGGTGTCGAAGTGCATCGCCCCGGTGTCGGCCAGTTATTAAAAGCCATTGATGACCGACAGCTCAGTAATCTGCGTGTTGCCGAAACGGATGCCGTCGTTTTGCTGAAGAAACGTATTGCTGATGGTGCTTTACACCGGGTGCAATTGTATTTTCCTGACCCCTGGCATAAAAAACGTCATCACAAACGGCGCATTATCCAACCCGCATTTGTCTCAGTATTAGCCGCTAAAATTGAATCCGGCGGCACGCTGCATATGGCAACAGATTGGCAGGATTACGCTGAGCAGATGCGTCAGGATCTTGCTGCCAGTAATGATTTTAAGAACCTCGGTAACAATGATGGATTTATCGCCAGACCAGACTACCGCCCCCTCACCAAATTCGAACAAAGAGGCCACCGCTTAGGCCATGGTGTCTGGGATTTATTGTTCGAACGCCGGAAATAATACTTGCACTGAACCGGCGCTTGGATTAGCGTAGACAAATGTTTATATTTTTTCGAGGTTTATTCGCCATGTTGCTGTCTAGATTGAGTTTATTGGTTTTTTTAGGTGCTTGTGCTTCGACTGTGCATGCTGCCGGTTATGCGTTGATTGAACAAAGTATTACCGGATTGGGCCGGGCTTTCTCTGGCAGTGCAGCAGTCGCGGATGATGCCAGCACTATATTCTTTAATCCCGCAGGCTTAACACAGCTGGACAGCGCTGAACTCAATCTGGGCATGAATTTCATCGCACCCTATGCAAAATTTGATAACAATGGTTCCCGTTTGCCAAATGGAGTCCCTCTTAATGGTTCTGATAGCGGAGATGCAGGCGAAAACGCGCTAGTACCCAATTTTTTTTACGCCCATCCGGTGAGTGAAAAAGTCGTT
>JBFJJO010000007.1:0-29443 GCA_041612215.1 Methylophaga sp. | reverse complement strand
TAAGTCATTCCGTGCTGTTCGTCACACCGATTCAGAAGGCCATAGCCAATATTACACACCGGATGGCAGCAGTATGCGTAAAGCCTTTACTCGAACACCAGTGCCGATTTCTCGTATCAGTTCTGGATTTAATCCCAACCGTAAACATCCGGTATTAAAAACCAACCGTCCACACCGTGGCGTTGATTATGCAGCGGCTACAGGTACACCGATACTGGCAACAGGTGACGGTAAAGTCAGCTTTATCGGGAATAAGGGTGGTTATGGTCGTACTGTGATTTTGTCGCATGGCGGTCGTTATACAACGCTGTTTGCTCATATGTCTCGCTACAAACCAGGCATGAAAGTCGGTCAGCGTGTCAGACAAGGCGAAACCATTGGCTTCATTGGCAGCAGTGGTTTAGCGACTGGTCCTCATTTGCATTATGAATTCCGTGTTAATGGTGTGCATAAAGACCCACTAACGGTTGAACTCCCTAAAGCCGAAGCGCTGCCAGAAAAATATCGCCAACAATTTGCCAATTTGGCTGAGCCCCTTATGGCGCAATTGGATAATGTGCGGATCCCGACACTCGCTTTCAATATCGATTAATGACTTTATTTGTCGGTGTCATTTCCGGCACCAGTGTTGATGGAATTGATACCGCTTTACTGGATATTGAAGGCGACCAAACGCCGCGATTGATTGCAGCGGAAACTTTTGATTATCCGGAAAATATTAAATCCGCTATCCATCAGCTGATTAAACAACCTCAATGCAGTTTACAAACGCTCGGTGAGTTGGATATGGCTTTGGGTAGTGTTTACGCAGAAGCCATCTTGAACCTGCTGCTGACGACCAATTACCAGCCTGGTGATATTGCTGCAACCGGCTGCCATGGTCAGACCATTTATCATGCCCCCTTTGCAGCACGTCCATTTAGTATGCAGATTGGTAATGCTAATCTGATAGCCGAGTTAACCGGTATAACGACCGTTACCGATATGCGTCAGCGCGATATGGTGTGTGGTGGTCAGGGCGCACCCATGGTGCCGGGATTTCATGAAGTGATGTTTCGAGATGACACTGAAAATCGTGTAATCGTGAATATTGGCGGCATTGCTAATATCACCGTGCTGCCAGCAGATAAAAGTCAACCGGTTTTGGGGTTTGATACTGGTCCCGGCAACACGCTGATGGATGCCTGGATCGATCAACATTTGGATAAAGCCTATGATGCCAATGGTAGCTGGGCCGCCACTGGCAAGAGCCAAACTGAACTTTTAGAGCAACTTTTAGGTGAAGCTTATTTTTCACTGCCGGTTCCTAAAAGCAGTGGCCGGGAGCTGTTCCATCTTGAATGGTTAAAACAACGTTTAGCGCAGTGTTCAATGTCTTATGCTGCCGAGGATATTCAAGCCACCTTATTATTACTGACCTGTCAGACTATTTGCGATGCAATACGACAATATGCACCTGACTGTCATCGGGTAATTATTTGCGGTGGTGGTGCACATAACAACTTACTGGTGCAGACATTACGGAATAATTTCCAACCGATTCCAGTAGACACAACCAGCGACCACACGGTGAATGTAGACTTTGTAGAAGCCGCTGCATTTGCCTGGTTAGCGTCAAGAACGCTCAATCGTCAAACCGGCAGCATTCCCTCTGTCACCGGCGCACAACGGGCCAGTATTCTAGGCGGCGTTTACTGGTCTAAATAATGCTGATATTGCGCAGTTATCGGTAAACTGTCCTACTAATTATCGGCATCTTCTTTTACAAAAGCTAACCGGGCTATTGTCGATTAACGGTAAAAACCACGAGTTCTTAAGTTAAAAACACCGTGCCTTATGAATCTGCAGGCAAGCGTCCATATAAGCCGTTTAAATGCCGCAATGAATCTGCGCAATCGGCCGGCAACATATCCCATTGAAACCGCCAACGCCAATTATCCTCTGTAGTCCCGGGCACGTTCATCCGATGGCTCGCATCTAAAGCCAATACATCCTGCATTGGCAAGACAGCCAAAGCCGCTACCGATTGCAAAGCCATTCGGTTTAATAACCAAGGCATCGTTTCACTGCTTGGCCCGACATATTGATGCAAATGATTTTTGCTACCCGGATCCAGCGCCTGGTACCAACCCAGTGAGGTATTGTTATCATGCGTTCCGGTATAAGCCACACTGTCTTGCGTATGTTGATGGGGTAAATAGGGATTACTGGCATCACCGCCAAACGCAAACTGCAGAATTTTCATACCGGGCATAGCAAATTGCTCACGCAGCGCATTAACCTCAGCAGTAATAATGCCCAAATCCTCAGCAACCAGCGGTAATTCTTTAAAATGTTCCAATAAAGCATTAAACAAAGCTTCACCGGGCGCTTTAACCCATTGCCCTTCAATGGCAGTATCGCAACTGGCCGGAATTTCCCAGCACGCCTCAAAACCACGAAAATGATCAATACGGATTAAATCAAACAACTGCAACTGTGTCTGCAGCCGCTGTTGCCACCATTCAAATTGACTGTTGATATGGTTTTGCCAACGATACAGCGGATTGCCCCAACGCTGTCCGGTATCCGAAAAATAGTCAGGCGGCACGCCCGCCACCTTTTCCGGTTGGCCGGCGGCATTTAGGATAAATAGCTGCGGATCAGCCCAGACATCAGCACTGTCATGAGCAACAAAAATTGGCATATCACCAAATAACTGCACGCCACGCTGATTAGCATAGCGTTTTAACGATTGCCACTGGCTGTGGAACATATATTGTTCAAAACTACGGATATGCAGTGATTCACGACGCTGTTGACGAATTTGTTCAAGTGCCGCCGGCTGACGGTCACGTAATGCCACTGGCCAGTCAAACCATGCCGTCGAATGCTGCAAATGACGTATTTCCCGAAACAGCACATAATCATCCAGCCAATAGGCTTGAGCAGTACAAAAGTCGACAAAATCTTGTTGTAATTCTTTGGTCGCATTCGCCAAAAACTGTCGATAGGCCAGCGCGATTTGCGTGGAAATTTTGCCTCCCGTCAATTCACCAGCGTTGCACCATGGTTGATTGCGGATTTTTTCGATATTAATAAGACGTATATTACCAGCATGTGCCGATAAACATTGATAAGGCGAACCGTCATTGTGTGTCGGTCCCAACGGCAGCATTTGCCAGACAGTGACCCCGGCCTGCTGCAAAAAGTCGACAAAACGGTAGGCATCTTTTCCTAAATTACCGGAGGGCAAACTGGTAATGTGCAATAAAATCCCGCAACGGCGCTGGGCAAAAATATGCGCTTGATCCATGCTCACCCACCACGACGCATTGCGCCGCCCTGCTCAGCCGCCATGCCTCCGCCCAATGACACCACTTGTGATAATTTCTGCGGCACTTCCTGCCCCAGCATTTGATATAAATTCGATAAATGCAGACGATATAAACGCTCAAAATCGCTGACACTTTCCGCTGAGTTATAATCCCCGAACCACCAGAACCAGTCTGAGCCCTCACAAATTGCTAATTGTCGGTCAATGGCCTCCAACATTTCAGCATCTAATGTATTCTCGGCTACAACCCGGTCATACACTTGCTTCACTTCACTGAGCAAATCCCAACCACGATTTTTATCGGCATCACCAATCCACGTTGAAAAACTGCCATAAACCCAGCTACCAGCAACCATTTCCGGGAGATTACCTGGTTCAACACCCGCATCCAAACAATCGGAAAAGGTGCATAGCTCAATCTCAGGATGCGCCACCAGGCGCTTGTATAGATTTTGCAGAAAGTAATAACCATTATAGGAATAATATTCCCAGGCATTTTCGCCATCAAGAATCACCGATACCACACGATCTTCATCATCTTCGGTATTGGCTTTGATATTCATCAAGTGGTGAACAAAATCATTGACCGCGTCTTCAGCACCCCATTTTGTGTAAGTGAATCCAATCAGATCCGACAAGCCATCATCACGGAAAAAACAAGCGGGTGGCTGATCTTGCAAGCGATAGGGTTTATGAATATTGGCATCAGGCATTGCCGATTTATTCAGACTATTACGCAATACATTTTCACCGGTTGCCGTCCAACTAAAGCCATGTTTGGCAATTAATGGCATGGTTTCAGCAGAAATCGCACCTTCTGATGGCCAACAGCCTTTCGGACGAAAACCAAAAAATGATTCAAATACCCGTAAGCCTTCTTCCATATGCCAATCAGCACGGGCTGCACCACCGGGATAATCGGTAATTTGTGGCAATGGCGCATCAGGCATGGCTTCCAGCGTCGAGTTAATATCCAGCATCAACGGTAAAATCGGATGTGCATACGGTGTCACCGATAATTCCACCCGACCGGTTTCTGCCAAACGCCGGTAACGTGGAATTAAGTCATTGAGAATTTCACCAATGACAGTCATCAGTTGGCGTCGGTCATGAAAGGTAAAAAACTGCCCCTTTTTCATCAATGCTTGAATGCGGATATCGCTGCGCCGCACAGACTCGGCCATCCATACCAAGTGATACCAAACCAGCAAGTCGACAAGAAACTGTTCGTTTAAATAGCGCAGCCGCTCAGTATGTTCTAATGCCCAACGAGCAATCTCCACAAGACGTGCAAACTGCGGAAATGGCGCGATCAGTTTTTCTTCATTGGCGCGCAGGCATGCATTAATCAACTTGCGGCGTTCACCAGCATGCGCAGGTTGTATGGGCGAGTCCAGAGAAATTAACAATGGATCTTTTAAACGGCCGGTACCTTTGAAACGGCCTTTGAGCTGCTGGTCATAGTCATCAATTTGCTCGAGTAAAGTTGGCGCAAAATTTATAACCGCCCGTGCCTCTGGGACATTTTCCAGATGCCAGGCCATATCGGCATAATCTTTCATGGCATGAAGATAAGTCCATGGCAGCTGATACAAGCCTCCCATTGGTTCACTATATTGCGGCTGGTGCATGTGCCAGCATAAGACGACTTTTAATTTAGCGGACATAACGATAATTTTGACCTAACATTTCAGGCGTCACCAAAACGACACCATTGGGCGATACTTCAAAGCGTTTTGCATCGGCAACCGGATCTTCGCCGATAATCGTGCCTTCCGGCACAATACAACCTTTATCTAGAACGACTTTCTTCAGACGGCAATGACGTCCTATACTGACATCCGGTAACACCACGCTGTCTTCGATAACACTAAAGCTGTGCACTTCGACATTGGAAAATAATACTGAATGACGGACTGTGGATCCGGAAATAATACAACCGCCTGAAACCATTGAATCAACCGCCATACCCCGCCGATCGTCGTCATCAAAGACAAATTTCGCTGGGGGTTGCTGCGCCTGATGGGTCCATATTGGCCAGTCATCATCATAAAGATTTAACTCCGGTGTGACGCCAATCAGTTCTAAATTTGCTGACCAGAATGCGTCAATCGTCCCAACATCCCGCCAATAACCCGGGTCATTACCTTGCACATCTTTGTATGGGAAAGCGATAACTTTATAATTCTTGATAAGGCTGGGAATAATATCGTGACCAAAATCATGGGTAGACTTTGGCGAATCAGCATCTTTAATCAGCTGTTCATATAAAAACGCAGCATTAAAAATATAAATACCCATTGACGCTAGCGCCACATCATCACGACCTGGCAGCGGCGTTGGTTCAGCCGGCTTTTCATTAAATGCAACAATCCGTCGATTGACATCGACCGACATCACGCCAAATGCTTTGGCTTCATTAATTGGTACTTCAATACAGCCAATCGTCATATCAGAGTTTTGCGCGACATGTTCAGCCAACATATCGCCGTAGTCCATTTTATAAATATGATCACCGGCAAGGATCAGCACATATTCAGGACCATGATTACGCAAAATATCAATATTCTGATAAACAGCATCAGCGGTGCCGGAATACCAGCCTTGGGCCGTACGCTGCGAGGCCGGTAACAATTCGACAAACTCACCGAGGGCACCACCCATAAACCCCCAACCATGTTGGATATGCCGGATTAGCGAGTGTGCTTTATATTGTGTTAACACACCGACCCTGCGGATACCGGAATTAACGCAATTGGACAAAGGGAAATCAATAATGCGAAATTTTCCGCCAAAAGGTACGGCAGGTTTGGCACGCCAATCCGTCAGCTGTTTTAAGCGCGAACCTCGGCCTCCAGCCAAAATCAGTGCCAGTGTGTCCCGGGTAAGACGACTGACAAAACGCGTGCTATCATTTTTGGACATATCCAATTCTCTCCGGCCTCATGTGTATAAAGTATGTTGTAATGAACACAAGCCTGCCACAATGGCATCCTTCTGAGCAATAAAAAAATGGTGAGTGATAGTATGCCCAAGGTTTTTGAAAATAAGTTGACAGCCGACCAGCAAAAGATCATCGAAGCGCGACATCATGACCCGTTTTCTATACTCGGATTGCATGAAAGAAACGGTGAAGCCAAATTGACTGCTTTTTTGCCAGATTGTGATGCTGTAACACTGGATAATGGTGACGCTCTTTCCCGTTTGCCCGGCACCGATATTTTTGAATGGCGTGGTCAGCCCGGCCAATTAAAACGGCCCTATGCGCTGGTTAAACAATTGAAAGACAAAACAGAACTGCGTCAGTTTGACCCATACAGCTTTGCACCGCAACTTTCTGAATACGATTTACATTTATTTGGCGAAGGCCGACATTGGCATGCCTACCGGATGCTGGGTGCGCATCTAAAAACCGTTGATGGCGTTGCAGGAGTTTTATTTACTACATGGGCGCCCAATGCGCAGCGGGTCAGCGTCGTGGGTAATTTTAATCAATGGGATGGCCGCAGGCATCCGATGCGGGTTCGTGGTGGCAGCGGTGTCTGGGAATTGTTTATCCCGGAATTACGGGCTGGTGATTTATATAAATTTGAAATTCGCAATCATCACGATGGCAGCTTGCATCTAAAACAGGATCCTTACGGTCAAGGCAGTGAACTGCGTCCCGGTACAGCATCAAAAGTGTTTAACAGTCAATACCAGTGGCAAGATCAAAACTGGATGGATAAGCGTGAGCGCAGCGACTGGTTGCATAGTCCGCACAGCGTTTATGAAGTGCATTTAGGCTCCTGGCGGCGGCATGCTGATGGCAGCTTCTACAGCTACCGTGAACTCGCAGAGACACTGGTGCCTTATGTGAAAAAACTGGGGTTTACCCATATCGAATTATTGCCGATAACCGAACATCCACTGGATATGTCCTGGGGTTATCAAACAACTGGTTATTATGCGGCGACCAGTCGTTTCGGCACGCCAGATGAATTCCGTTATCTTGTGGATTTATGTCATCAGAATGACATCGGCGTTTTGCTGGACTGGGTACCGGGGCATTTTCCAAAAGATGCGCATGGGCTTGCTCGTTTTGATGGCACAGCTTTGTATGAACATGAAGATCCACGTCTTGGTGAACATCAGGACTGGGGCACTCTGATCTTTAATTATGGTCGCAATGAGGTTCGTAATTTTTTGTTATCCAGTGCTTTTTTCTGGCTGGAAGAATTTCATATTGATGGCCTGCGTGTTGATGCGGTGGCATCAATGCTTTATTTGGATTATTCACGAAAAGAAGGTGAATGGCTGCCCAACCGCCACGGTGGCCGCGAAAACCTTGAGGTTATCGATTTTCTCAAACAGGTAAACACGGTACTGCATCAATCCCATCCTGGCTGCATTATTGCCGCCGAGGAGTCGACTTCTTATCCAATGGTGTCACGACCGACTGATATCGGTGGTCTCGGCTTTTCGATGAAATGGAATATGGGCTGGATGCACGACATTCTTGAGTATATGAAGCAAGATCCGATTCATCGTCGATATCAGCATAACCAGCTGACCTTTGGCTTACTGTATGCGTTTACCGAGAATTTTGTCTTGCCATTTTCACATGACGAAGTGGTTCATGGTAAAGGCTCCATGCGTTACAAAATGCCCGGTGATGAATGGCAGCAATTTGCCAACTTGCGTCTGCTATATACCTTTATGTACTGCTATCCCGGCAAGAAACTGCTGTTCATGGGCCTGGAATTTGGCCAGGGCAGTGAATGGAATTCTGACAGTCAGCTGGAATGGTATGTACTCGATTATCCTCCGCATCAGGGTTTACAACAGTTGGTGGGCGATTTAAACCAGATTTATAAAGATACGCCGGCACTGCATCAGTTTGATTTTGAATCGCGTGGCTTTGAATGGCTGGATTGCCATGATCATGAACAATCCGTGCTGAGCTTCATCCGCAAGACGGACCAGGATTGTGTGGTATCGGTATTTAATTTTACACCGGTAACTCGTGCAAACTATCGTGTTGCTGTGCCGGAAGCTGGCAGTTACAAAGTAATTTTTAACTCAGATTCTGAATACTACTGGGGCAGTAACCATGCCACGCCAAATGAAGTGCATAGCGAACCACAACCCTGGGCAGAACGGTCACATTCCATCATCATTAATTTACCGCCACTGGCTGGTTTAATTTTGCAAAAAATCCGTTAATGACCGACAAACTGCCCGTTAAAGTTTATCGTGAGCAGAAACATCTGCTGCAATTGGAATTGCTGAAAGTTCAGCGCTGGGCACAAGAGACTGAGCAACGGTTGCTGGTATTATTTGAGGGGCGGGATGCGTCAGGTAAAGGTGGCACAATCAAACGCTTTACCGAGCACCTGAACCCCCGCGGTACGCGTGTCGTAGCGTTGCCTAAACCCAGCAGCACTGAGCAGGGACAATGGTATTTTCAGCGCTATATTCAGCATTTACCATCAGCCGGTGAAATCGTGCTGTTTGATCGCAGTTGGTACAACCGTGCCGGCATTGAGCGGGTCATGGGCTTTGCCACAAAATCACAATACGAGCTGTTTTTAGACCAAGTACCGCTGTTTGAAAAACTGTTAATTGATGACGGTATCTTGTTGTTTAAATACTGGTTTGATGTCAGTCGTGAAGAACAAGCCAAACGCTTTGAAGCACGGCGCAGCGATCCCCTGAAACACTGGAAACTCAGTCCGATCGATTTGGCCGCACAACAAAAATGGGATGATTATACGGACGCTAAACAAGCTATGTTTGCCACTACGCATAGTCCCAAGTCGCCGTGGACTATCATTAAATCCGATGATAAACGTTCGGCCCGCATCGGTTGCTTGAGGCATTTTTTGAGTCAGTTGGATTACCCTGAAAAAAATACCAGTTTGTTTACCAATATCGACAGTACCTTGGTGTTTGAGCCGGTGTTCAGTCGGCCCAAACGTCGCAAGTCTGACTGATTATTGCCGAAGTGTCCGTATCATTTTGATTAGTTCTGTGGTCGAACTATCATGATTGGAAATCTCGGCATCATCCTGCAAATCCGGCAAAATCGCTTTAGCCAGCTGTTTGCCAAGCTCAACGCCCCACTGATCAAATGAATTGATATTCCAGATAACGCCCTGAACAAAGACTTTATGCTCATATAACGCCACCAGCTGACCGAGCATTTCCGGCGTCAATTTCGGGAATAACAACACGTTGCTGGGCCGGTTACCCGGGAATACTTTATGCGGCAGCAAGGCTTCCAGTGCTTTACCTTCGAGACCACCGGCCACTAACTCAGCACGGACTTCTTCAGCCGTTTTGCCTTTCATTAGTGCTTCAGCTTGTGCCAAACCATTGGCCAGCAAAATAGACTGATGATCACATTCCGGATAATGGCTGTTGACCGGTAACACAAAATCTACCGGAATCAGCTGCGTACCTTGATGGATCAGCTGAAAATAAGCATGCTGACCATTGGTACCTGGTGTACCCCAGATAACCGGACCGGTTTTATAGCTGATTCGCGCACCCTGACGGTTAATAAACTTACCGTTACTTTCCATATCCAGTTGTTGCATATGGCTGGGGAAACGCGCCAATGAGTGATCGTAAGGCACGATGGCATGGGTCTGCGCATTGAAGAAGTTGATATACCAGACGCCTAACAGTCCCATAATAACCGGTATGTTTTTGGCAAATGGCTGAGTACGGAAATGCTGATCCATCTGATGGCCGCCATCGAGCAGACGAACAAAATTGTCCATACCCACATAAAGTGCAATCGGTAAACCAATCGCACTCCACAACGAATAGCGGCCACCAACCCAGTCCCAGATCTCAAACATATTGTCGGTATCAATACCGAATTTAGCGACCTCGTCGGCATTGGTCGACACCGCGACAAAATGCTTGGCAACATCAGCTTGTTTGGCGGACTTTAAAAACCACTGCCGTGCCGACTGGGCATTAGTCAGCGTTTCCTGCGTTGTAAAGGTTTTTGATGCAACCACAAACAGTGTGGTTTCAGGATTCAATTGTTCTAGTGTGGTGCTGAGATCGGTGCCATCGACATTAGACACAAAATGCACGGTTAGACCATCAATCGCATAGGGCTCAAGTGCATCACAGATCATTGCCGGACCTAAATCCGAACCACCTATACCAATATTAACAATATCGGTCATCCGTTTACCGCTGTAACCTAACCACTCACCACTGTGCACTTTGGCGCAAAAGCCGGTCATTTTTTCCAGTACGGCATTCACATCTTTCATGACATCTTTGCCATCAACCATCACTGGCGTATTGGAACGATTACGCAGTGCTGTATGTAAAACGGCACGGCCTTCGGTGTGATTAATCGCTTCACCGCTGAACATACGATCGATCCAACCCTGCAATTCGACAGCTTCAGCCAGCGCAAACAGTTTGTCCATAGTTTCTTGGGTTACCCGGTTTTTTGAGTAATCCAGTAACAATTCACCGCTGTAAACTGAAAAATGTTCAAAACGGCTCGCGTCCAGAGCAAATTGCTCACGCATAGACAGGTATTTCACATCGGAATAGTGCCGGTCTAAAGATTGCCACTCTGCGATATTTAATGGAGTCATATTTCTACTTATTGTTATTACGGATGTGAGGATTGTTTCAGGAACTCGGTCAACGCTTGCCATGACAGCGTTTGCTGTTCGCCGGTGGCCATGGTTTTGACACCAATCTGCTGCTGTGCGACTTCCGTCTCACCAAGAATTAATGTCCAGCGCGCTCCGCTGCGATCAGCTCGTTTAAATTGGCTTTTAAAACTACCACCACCACAATGGCTAATCAAGCGTAAACTGGGCAGTTGATCACGCAGTTGCTCTGCAAAGCTTGTCGCAGCTGCTTGCGCAGCGCCACCAACAGCGACCAAATAAGCATCAGGTCCAACAATGTCAGGCAAAGCAGAATTGGCCTCCAGCAAAGCAATCAGACGCTCTAAACCAATAGCAAAACCTATCGCTGTGGCATTTTTTCCGCCTAGCTGTGCCACCAAACTATCGTAACGACCGCCCGCACAAACCGTGCCCTGCGCCCCCAACTGGTCGGTAACCCACTCAAACACCGTTTTGCCATAATAATCAAGACCGCGCACCAATCGCGGATTAACCTCATAGGCAATACCCGTATCTTCAAGGATTTGGCAAAGGTTTTTAAAATGTTCAGCAGATTCAGCGTCAAGATAGTCCAGCAGTTTGGGCGCAGCATCATTTAATGCCTGCATATCCGGATTTTTACTATCCAGGATCCGCAAAGGATTGCTTTGCAAACGACGCTGACTGTCTTCGTCAAGCTGCTCCAGGTGCTGCTCATAATAGCGGACCAGTTCACCACGATACTTAACACGCGCTTCAGAACTGCCCAGCGAATTGATTTGCAAAGTAACCCCGGTCAAACCCAGCGCTTTCCACAAACGAGCGGTCAGCAAAATCAGTTCGGCATCAATATCAGGTCCCTCGAAACCATAAGCCTCGACACCCAGCTGATGAAATTGCCGGTAACGGCCTTTTTGTGGACGTTCATGGCGGAACATCGGCCCCATATACCAGAGCCGCTGACTTTGATTGAGCATGCCATGTTCCATTGCTGCTCTGACACAACCGGCCGTTCCTTCGGGACGCAATGTCAGGCTGTCGCCATTGCGATCTTCAAAGGTGTACATCTCTTTTTCAACGATGTCGGTAACTTCGCCAATTGAGCGTTTAAACAGTTCGGTTTTTTCCAGCACCGGCAGCCGGATCTCCTGATAACCATAACTGCCAAGGACGCTTCTCAGCGTTGCTTCAATATGCTGCCAATACGGTGTCATGTCCGGGAGAATGTCATTCATCCCCCGCACCGAGCGAATCAATTCTGCCACCTTTAACTGATGTCCTTTATCGGAATAATTTTGCCGGCTTGGTCACCTTGTTTGCGCCGCGCAATACGCTGACGTATTTCACGCTCTAATTCATCAACCAATGCTTCGTTTTCTACTTTGTGATGCGGCTTGCCATCAACATACAACAGGTTTGGCGAACCACCCGTCAGTCCGATAGCAGCCTCTTTGGCTTCACCGGGTCCGTTTACCACACAGCCAATCACAGCTACGTCCATCGGTTCAATAATGTCATCCAACCTGGCTTCCAACGCATTTACAGTTGAAATCACATCAAATTCCTGCCGTGAGCAAGATGGGCAAGCAATCAAATTGATGCCTTTGCTACGAATACGCAGGCTTTTCAAAATATCAAAACCCACTCGGATCTCTTCAATCGGATCCGCCGCCAATGAAACGCGGATGGTATCGCCAATGCCTTCAGCAAGAAGCATTCCGAGCCCAATGGCGGATTTGACTGAACCACTCCGCAAACCACCAGCTTCGGTAATACCTAAGTGCAGTGGCTGCTCAATCTGGTCCGCCAATTTGCGATAAGCATGAACCGTCATAAATACATCAGAAGCTTTCAGACTGACTTTAAAATCAGGAAAATTAAGCCGATCCAGAATATCGATGTGACGCATTGCTGATTCAACCAGTGCATCCGGTGTCGGTTCACCATATTTTTTCTGTAGTTCTTTTTCCAGAGAACCAGCGTTAACACCGATACGGATCGGAATATTAAAATCGCGGGCCTTGTCGACTACAGCCCGCACGCGATCTTCACGGCCAATATTACCGGGATTAATGCGCAGACAATCAACGCCAAGCTCCGCAACCCGCAGCGCAATTTTGTAATCAAAATGAATATCGGCAATCAGTGGAATGCTGGTTTGTTTTTTGATTTCACCAAAAGCTTCTGCAGCATCCATTGAAGGTATTGATACCCGCACCAGATCGGCGCCCACTTGTTGCAATCGCTGAATTTGCGCTACCGTCGCGGCAACATCAGTAGTTTCAGTATTGGTCATACTTTGCACCGCTACCGGTGCATCGCCGCCAATAGCAACGTTACCAACCATAATTTGCCGTGATTTCCGGCGTTTGATCAAATGACTAGTTTCCATTATGACTCCGCTCCCAAAGTCAGCCTGGCGATGTTATTCCGCCGATAGGTTTCTAGATCGACCGGGTTGTCATTAAAACGTAAACTGGTACCTGCAACATTGCCAACACGAACACTGAGCGGGACAGTACCGGTCAAATTTACCGTTTCTTGCGTCAGCACGCGGCTTAGTAGTGTATTACCATCACTGTCTTTCACTTCGACCCATGATGCTTCGGTCGCCACTACCGTTAATTTAGCTTCGCCAATGGTTTCAGCAGCAACATCTTGCTGTTCCATTAATTCATTGCTTTCTGCCTGTGCTTCAGCCTGTATTTCAATGCCCGCCTGCGCTTCAACGGCATCGATATCTGTTTTCTCAGCGGGGTTTTGCTGCTCTTGGCTTGTTATATCTATCGGCACCGGCTCAACCCGCAAAGGTTTGGCCGATAACGTATCAAGTTTACTGACATCCCGGGTATCTTGGGCATTTCCCGGATTTGCCTGGATACCAGTGTCATTATCCAGAAAATCAGGATTTGGCGCTGACAAGGGCATATTATCGTTAAGTGTTTGATTACTGGACGGCAGTGCAGGCTCCTCAGCTAGTTGCGCCCAGTACTGATATACCACCAGGGTAATTGCCAGCAAAATGACAATAAACAAACTGCTTAGCCAAGGAAAAGGCTTTTCGTACGACAATGGTTTGGTAATCATCAATTTACTGGGACGCTCCCACTCGGACTCACCGTATTGAGCATTGAATGCTGACAACATATCCTCTTCAGAAAGACCTAGGAATTTGGCGTAACTCAGTAAATAACCTCGGGCATATATGCGGCCATGCAGCTTATCCCACTCTTCTTGTTCGAGATGAATGACCGCGGCACGCGTAAATCGTAGCTGACTTGCGGCATCGGCTATAGACAGCTTTTTTCTCTCCCGCGCCTGTTGCAGCCGTTGACCAATTCCCGGTGTCGAGGCAACTACATGACCGGTATCATCATTTGTTGCGTTCATAATTTTTCAATACCTTGATTAACCATCAGCATTTCATCTGAGTCTGGGAAACGCGAACGCAAAATTAAAATATAGCTGGACACGGCATCATCATCACCCAGTTTGGTTTCCGTTTTAATGCCCAATAATAAAGCACGTGCCGTCCAAGTAGCAGCATCATGAAAACGCTGTACATAGCCCCGTGCTTGCAAATAATTTTGCTGTTGATAACTGATTTCAGCCATTTGCAGCAATGATTTACTAAGTGTTGGTTCGATTTGTAAAGCGCGGCGAAAATAGCCTTCGGCTTTTAACACATCACCATCTTGCATTGCGCACAAACCAGCGTTTTCATAAGCTTGCGCCACACTTTGATAGAGTGGATTTTCTACTGCAATCAGGAATCTTTCTTCTGCCTCATCATAGCGCTGTTGCTGACATAAAAAAGCACCATAGTTATTTTGAGCTTCCGAATAGTCAGGCGCTAAATCAACTGCCTTTTTAAAATGATGTTCGGCCTTTTCTACTTCTCTCAGTCGCTGATAAAGCAGTGCGATGGTGTTATGGGCACTGGGTAAATTCGGATCTTGTTGCAAAGCCTTTTCAAGTTTTTCCAACGCAAACGCATAATCGCCGCGCTGCATATAATTGAGACCAAGGCGCATGTTAATTTCTGCTGCCTCATTGCCTCCGGAGGTATTGTTTAGGGTATTGCCAGCACAAGCCGATAACAATACGGGTATTAAAAATATGACAAAAAATGTTTGTATTTTCATGGGACGAATACAACTTTTTGTTCGACAAGACGCTGTGTGCGGCGTGTTTTATCTTTGACCTCACCGGCTAACTGGCCACAGGCAGCCACAATATCATCGCCTCGGGTTTTCCGCACCGTTGCCAACAGACCTGCATCCATTAACTGCTGTTTGAATTTTTCAATCACGTTACGTGATGAGCAGCGATAATCGGTGCCCGGGAAAGGATTAAACGGAATTAAATTGATCTTGGTCGGTAGATCTTTAAGGATTCGGATCAAATCCCTGGCATCCTGCGGCGAATCGTTAATGCCGGCCAGCATGACATATTCAACTGTAATATGCCGGCGTTGCTGACCACCTTCTAGATAACGTTTGCAAGCTGCCAGTAACTCAGCGATTGGGTATTTGTCATTGAGCGGAATGATCTGGCTGCGTAGTTCATCATTAGCCGCATGCAAGGAAATCGCCAAACTGACCGGACAATCCTGTTTCAGCTTATCAATCATTGGTACCATCCCTGAGGTACTCAATGTTAATCGCCGCCAGGAAATACCATAACCATAGTCATCACGCATCAGGTTCATGGCACTGATCACATTGGCATAATTCGCTAATGGTTCACCCATGCCCATCATCACCACATTTGTAACGACCCGATTGCCTTTAGGATCTTTTTTCAAAGCATCATTGGCTATCCACAATTGGGCAATAATTTCTGCTGCTGTTAGATTACGGTTAAAGCCTTGTTGTCCCGTAGAACAAAAAGTGCAGGTTAGCGCACAGCCAACCTGGGATGACACACATAATGTGCCACGCCCGCCTTCAGGGATAAATACCGCTTCAATGGCATTATTGCCATCCATTCGGATAACCCATTTGCGGGTACCATCTTTAGAAATATGTTCATGCATTAGTTCCGGTACATGTATCTCAGCAATGTTGCTGAGCTTTTCACGGAGCGCCTTGCTGAGATTGCTCATCTCGGCAAAATCCGTTACCCGGTATTGATGAATCCATTGCAATAATTGCCGCGCACGGAAAGGTTTTTCGCCAATATCGACGAAAAACGCTTCCATGGCTTGTAAATCAAGCCCCAATAAGTTGGTACGGGCACTAGTCATTTGTCGTTACTTAACGCGTGCGAGCGCAAACTTGATCTTCAGTGAAGAAGTAAGCAATTTCACGCGCAGCGCTTTCAGCAGAATCTGAACCATGCGCAGCATTTTCATCAATGCTCGTTGCGAAATCAGCACGGATAGTGCCTGCAGCAGCATCTTTAGGATTTGTTGCGCCCATCAGGTCACGATTTTTGATGACGGCATCGTCGCCTTCCAGTACTTGAATCATCACCGGACCAGAGGTCATAAAGCTCACCAAATCACCGAAGAACGAACGTTCTTTATGTTCTGCGTAAAAACCTTCAGCCTGTTGCTGAGACAAATGCACCATACGTGCTGCGACGACTGACAAGCCGGCTTTTTCAAAACGTGAGTAGATTTCACCGATCACATTTTTTGCTACTGCATCCGGTTTGATGATAGATAAGGTACGTTCAATCGCCATTTTGATCCTCATTGATAAAGTTGTGGTAAATCGGGATATTCTAACATCTTAACGAAAGCTTGTTGGTAGCGTCGTTAGCTAAATTTATTGAAGGGATTTTGCTTTGGATTTAATGACAAAACCATTACCATCATCAAACATGAAATCAGATTGGCAACCTATTTAAAAATGAGTATCCCGTTTAGCCGTGTAGGCCTGTTTATTCGCAAAGATGATCCGGTAATGGAATCAGCCGTTATTGAAGTCAGCGAGCTGCTGCATGCCCGTAATCTTCAGGTCTGCTGCAATGAACCGCTGGCATTTTTACCAAATATACCGGTCATTTCCATTCGTGAATTCAGTACACGATGTGATTTGACCATTGCCATCGGTGGCGACGGCACCATGTTGTCCGCTGCGCGGGCACTGGCTGGCAGTGAACTACCGATTGTCGGTATTAATGTTGGCCGGCTGGGATTTTTGGCAGACGTCACTTTAAAAGATCTGCAAGCGCAATTATCAAGGATCCTAGATGGTGAATATCGCCACGATCAGCGCTTTATGCTGCAGGCGCACTTAAATGGTAACCCCGAGCCGCTAAGCATTGCCATGAATGATGTAGTGGTGCATTGCCACCAAAGCCTTCATATGATTGAATTTGAAACGCATATCAATGGCCGTTTTTTAAACAGTCAGCGCGCCGATGGCGTGGTGATTGCTACACCAACGGGTTCCACCGCTTATGCAATGTCTGCCGGAGGGCCAATTTTAGATGTTGATCTGGATGCATTGGTGATTGCCTCGGTCTGCCCGCATACGCTTAGTAACCGGCCGCTAGTGGTTGCCGCAAGTAGTGTGGTCGATATAACGCTTAGTGAAAAAAACATTACCACCGCCATGGTCACCTGCGATGGCCGGCCCGGCTATTTGTTGCAACCGGGCGACAGTATCCGTATTCAACGCCATGCCAAACGCGTTGATTTACTGCACCTCGAAGATCATGATCACTACTCGATTTTGCGTGCGAAACTGGAATGGGGTCGTAAACTGACATGCTAACTCGGCTCAGTGTCCGCCATCTGGCGGTAGTTGAAGATATTTCCCTGCAATTTAAGGCTGGCATGACCTCGCTGACCGGCGAAACCGGTGCCGGGAAGTCGATGCTGGTTGATGCACTTAGTCTGGTATTAGGAGATCGTGCTGATTCCAATATGGTCCGCCATGGTGCTGAGCGGGCTGAAATCGAAGCAGCCTTTGATATTCACGATAATCTGCCGCTGCAAAACTGGTTAAATGAGCAAGAGCTGGATGATGATGAGCAATGCCAGTTACGCCGTACAATCAGCCGTGATGGTCGTTCCAAAGGTTATATTAACGGTCGCCAGGTGCCGCTGAACCAACTGAAACAAATCGGTGAACTGAGTCTCGATATTCATGGCCAGCATGCCCATCAATCGCTGCTCCGCGGGGATACTCAGCGTGAATTAGTCGATATTGTCGCCGGTAATAAAGCACTGCTCAAACAACTTCGCCAGCATTATCGAGACTGGCAGCAACATCAGCAGCAACTGACAGATTTACAAAATCATTCAAGCCAGAGCCAGGCGCGTCTCGAACTGCTGCAATACCAGGTCAGTGAAATGACCGAATTTGCGCTAACTGATGAAAAAATTCAGGACTGTCTGCAACAGCAACAGCAACTGGCCAACGCCGCTGAACTGATGCAAAGCAGCGAAAATGCACTGCAGACTATTTTTGATCAAGAATCCGGCGCCGCTTACGATTTAATCGGCATTGCCGTTCGGGATTTGGAAAAACTGCAGGACGTTGAGCCCCGCTTTGCCGGCATTGTCGAAACGTTGAACAGTGCGCTTATCAATCTGGATGAATCCGCCAGCAGCCTTCGTCACTATTTGGACCATAGTGATCTTGACCCTGAACAACTTGATGAAGTTGAACGTGAATTGTCACAACTACATGATCTGGCAAGAAAACACCATGTTGATATTGAACAGTTACCCGAACACTTTCAGGCGCTGTCGGCAGAACTGGACAGTTTGTCCTCAGCCAGTCAGAACCTGGGCAGCTTAGAAAAACAGGTTTCAGCGGATCAAAACGCCTGCCTGAATTTATGTCAGCAAATCCGTAAAAATCGTCAGGCGTGCATTAAAGATTTATCCACGCAGATCACCGCATCAATACAGCAACTGGCCATGCCGGCCGGTAAGGTGGAATTTATTATCACGCCCTACCCCGATGGTGAATTTTCGGAACATGGCGCAGATCAGGTGCAACTGAAAGTCACCACCAATCCGGGACAGCCTGCCGGTGATTTGGCCAAAATAGCCTCTGGCGGTGAACTGGCTCGTATCAGTCTCGCGATCCAGGTGGTAACGGCTGGTCAACGCACCGTGCCAACATTAATTTTTGATGAAGTGGATGTCGGTATCGGTGGCGGCGTTGCTGAAATTGTCGGACAACATTTACGTTTACTGGCCAGTAGCCAACAAGTCATTTGTGTCACCCATTTACCGCAGGTAGCGGCGCAGGCACATCAGCAGTTGCAAGTGAGCAAAAAACTGACGGCCGACAATACCCATATCGAAATTCAGGAATTGGATCGGCCGCAACGCGTCGAAGAAATCGCCCGGATGTTGGGCGGTATGCAATTGACCCAAACGACACGATTACATGCCGAGGAAATGCTGGATCAGGCGCAACAGTTATGACGTGAATCGCCGCTAGTTTTTCTGGCAGCTTTTACAAATACCGTAAATGTACAAGCTGTGATCGGTCATTTCATAACCGTTCTCTTTAGCAATGGCTCTCTGGCGCTGTTCAATCACCTCATCATAGAACTCTTCGATGCGGTTACATTTAACACAAAACAAGTGATCATGATGATCGCCATCCTCCAGCTCAAAAACAGCATGGCCACCTTCGATACTCAAGCGTGATACCAAACCTGCACCTTCAAACTGGGTCAGAACACGATATACTGTTGCCAAACCGATTTCTTCGCCCATTTCCAGTAACGCTTTATAAACATCTTCGGCGCTCATATGACGCAGCGCCGAGTGCTCCATGATTTCCAGTACCTTGAGACGCGGCAGCGTCACCTTAAGACCGGCTTTTCTTAAATCCTGACTTTCCATTATGATTGTAGCCTCGTAGAAATGTTGCGAATAGCGTATCATCGCATTTTGGTCATCAACACAGATTTAAATACTAAATGAAAAGCCTCGTCATTTATAGCCTTTCACTGATGATTCTTGTGCTCAGTGGCTGCAGCAAAGATAAAATTCCCGGCGTTTACCGCATCGATATCCAACAAGGTAACGAAGTTACCCAGGAAATGATTGCCAGTCTTCAACCCGGCATGACTAAAACCCAGGTTAATTATGTGATGGGTACGCCGCTGTTGATTGATACATTTCATCCGAATCGCTGGGACTATATATACAGCTTCCAGCCGGGTAACGGTGATCGTCAGCAACGCCGCATTACCCTGTTTTTTGATGATGAAGAAACATTAGATTACATCGAAGGCGATACAAGGGTTGTTGAAAAAATCGAACTCGCCGAAGAAGATCGTACTGAAACCAATGTGGTTGTACCACTCAGTGAACGCAGAACCAGCTTCTTTGGCGGTTTGTTGAATATGATTGGTCTCGGTGAAGCAGAAGTTGACATCATCGAAGACGACGAAGACAACAGTGATGCAGCCCTAGAAAAACAAGCTGAATCCTTAACAGAATCGGCAGATACTATCGACGACGATGCTATGTCGCCCGGTGAAAATACCGAAATGCAATAACAAAACGCCGCTTTTAAGTGGCGTTTTGTTATTTACTTCAACGTATTTTCAAACTGCCCACTTGCCGGGTTGTAACTCAGCAATTCACCAGCAGTCAGATCGAAATACCAGCCATGCAACCCCAGACTGCCGTTTTCAACACGTTGACGCACAAAATCAAAGCCCAGTAGATTCTGCAGTGATACCAGTACCGCTCGCTGTTCGCAGGCTTTTAACTTAGCTGCATCACTGTCTTTACTATGATTATTTTTGACCCACTCTTTCGCTTCCTGCGCAATTGACACCCAACGGTGTATAAACTGAGAATCATTCAAATCATCACTTTCCCATAAGCCCTTGATACCGCCACAATTAGCGTGGCCCATGACAATAATATTTTCAACGCCCAGCCCCTTAACGGCGAATTCGATAGCAGAACTGGTGCCATGATGATGTTGATCATTTTCACAAGGTGGCACCAGATTGGCGACATTACGCACAATAAACAGATCACCGGGATCGCAGTCGGTTAAAATTGCCGGGTCCACTCGTGAATCACAACAAGCGACCATCAGCGTTTTCGCCGGCTGACCGTTTTTCATGCTGTCGTATAGCCCTTGATCATCACCAAAATAGCGTTGTTTAAACCGTTCAAAGCCTTCAATTAAAGCATCTGTTTGTACCATTGTTATTGCCTTAAAAATTGCAGATAGGGATTCGTTTTTAATTCATGTCCGAGTGTTGTTACTGGCCCGTGGCCACTGTGTACGCGCAAGTGCCCGGGCAATGCCATTAATTTTTTCAAACTTTGCTGCGTAACATCAGCATCACCCATAGGCAAATCATATCGGCCAATACTGCCGGCAAATATCGTGTCACCGACAAAAATATCCTTATCATCGTAGTAACAACCCTGCCCCGGTGTGTGGCCAGGTGTTGAGATAAACTTTAAGGTTGTGTCACCAAGTTGCACCTGATCGCCATCATCAACATAGTGATCTATTCGTCCGCATGGTCTGTTGAATGCTGGCTCGCCAAACCAGTCACCTTGTTGTGGCAATGTGGCAAATAAAGGTTGTTCCATACGTGGTAAATAGGTTGGCACATCATAATGTTGCTGCAGTAATGTAAGGGAACCGGCATGATCCAAGTGGCCATGAGTTAATAAAATCATACTGATTTGGGGCGGAGGGTTCAGTAACTTTAAGTGTTGCAACAAACCGTCTGATTCACCGGTATCAATAATCGCCGCAAGATGTGTGGCGGGATCGGTAATTAGATAGGTATTCACGTGAAAAGCGCCGACAGTAAAACATTGAACCTGCATTATTTACCCATCAATGTTTACCGTCAGCGCCTTCATTTTCTAACAAAACGTCATTAAATCAGTCTTGATTATCCCATTTTTTCCGGCTTTCACGGGCTACACGCATGTTATCTTCAAAATATTTACGTTTGACGTTTTGGGTACGCGCCAAATTGATATTGGCTTCCCACCATTTTTTCTTCAGATCAGCATGCGGATCAGGATGCAGGTTGGCTTCATACCATTTCTTGTGGCTGATCCGTGCCTGTTCCAGATTCGCTTCGTACCATTTGCGATCAGGAGCCATCTGTTCATCGCTGAACTCATACCAATGCTTATCTGTCGGCGTATTATCGAGGTTTGCCTCATACCATTTATGCGTCTGGCTCCGTACTTTCTCAATATTGGCCGCCTGAAAGCGTTTTTTCCAGTCCGTATCACCAGCTTCCTTGAACTCATACCAGTGTCTGCCGGTTGGTGTATTGTTCAGATTAGCTTCATACCACTTATTACGTGTCGCCCGGACACTATCCAGTGCAGAACGCAAATTGGCTTCATACCATTTATTTTTGGTTTCCTGGTGCTGCACCAAATTGGCTTCAAACCAATGGGTTTCAACTTCTTTGGCCGGCCTTTGATTGGCTTCGTACCACTTGCCTTTTTCGCGGGCAATGCGGGTGTTATAGGCAAACCAGTCGCGTTTGACCTGCTTTATACGGGTCAAAGACAAGTTAGCTTCATACCATTTCAGCTTAATATCGGCATGCGGATCCGGATGCAAATTAGCTTCATACCATTTTTCATGGCTGACACGCGCTTGTCTCAAGTTCGCTTCATACCATTTACGTTTGGGCGCCATTTTTTCATCACTGAATTCATACCAATGCTTATCACTTGGTGTGTGATCCAGATTAGCTTCATACCATTTAGAACGATTTTGACGAGCCTGGCGTAAGCTTTCTAATTGCCACATGCGTTTAGCATCGGTATGGCCTTTTTCGCGATAATCAAACCAATGTTCTTGTGTTGGTGTGTTATCCAAATTGGCTTCATACCATTTACGAGTCGCACGGACACTTTCTACGGCACTGCGCAGGTTGGCTTCATACCATTTTTTCTTGGTATCAAGATGCTTAACCAGGTTCGCGCGATACCAAGGTGTACCGTGATGCTGAACTGACTGCTTATTCGCTTTGTACCAAGGAATTTTCTTCATATTTTGTCGCACTGCATTCGCCTTCTGCCATTTGTCACGGATGCTGCTGCTAGTCTCATGATTGTTAGCGTACCACTTTGTTTTAATATCTATTGTGCTACTCATAATCTTTACCTCTTAAGGTAGTTTTGCAACCCGATAGTACCCCAGTTTGGCTCATCACCACAAGAAAAACACGCCCTTGACAGCAGGTGTATTTTTACTATTCGAAGCAGTGCTGTTCTGCTTTGAGCCGTTGTAGCATGCGAATTTGTTGCTCGACATTTTCGGTACGCCTGGCCTCTTTTTCATCCAGCAGCGCCGAATAACCCAGATAACCGATACCGAACCACCCCTCCAGCAGCGGAATGCTGTCAAACGCGATGAGTGTGGTGGCCAGTTTATTGCTGCCATCGTTGTAAAAATTGGGCTTGTAAGTGTAGCGATAAGGTTGCAATTCGTTGATTGCCCGATCCAGCTGATAACAATCATAACGTTGCTCCGCTTCCGCAGGTTTAACGATCGGCGGCTCGTAATATAATGGTTCCGTTGGCACAGCTGGCAGGACCATTGCGTGAGCAGGAAGCCACGATGCACAGATGATTAAACCGACAAAAAATATGTGTTTCATCGCAGTTACTCCGAAGTGATGACGTTATTAATTTTTAGCGACCAAATCATCAACTAGTTTAATCGTCGGCATCCGAATTTTTATCTTGTTTGTGAACATCAGCCCAAAGCTTCAATCGCGCCGCCACAAAAGCATTAAAGCTTTGCGCCGGATAACCACCGTCTTCATCTGACAGACCGACTTCAATTCCCGTTAATAATTGAATTGCTTCATCAACCTGCGACACGCTGTATAAATGAAATTGACCGGCGTTAACGGCGTCAATCACATCTGCTTTCAACATCAAATGTTGCTGATTGCTGGCCGGTAAAATGACGCCCTGCTGACCAGTTAATCCTTGCATCCTGCAGACATCAAAAAAGCCTTCTATTTTTTCATTGATACCACCCACTGCCTGCACTTCACCCCGCTGATTCATTGAACCGGTTACTGCCAAATCCTGACGCAGTGGCATACGGGCTATCGCCGATAATAAAGCGCACAACTCCGCCAAAGTGGCGCTATCCCCATCAATTTCACCATAATTCTGCTCAAACACAATACTGGCCGACATTGATAGTGGTTTATCCTGTGCGTAATGGGCGCCCAAATAACCCGACAGGATCAACATCCCTTTGGCATGTAAACTGCCGCCCAGCTCCACTTCACGTTCGATATCAATAATCGTATCATCACCAAAACGGGCATTGGCGGTGACCCTCGTCGGCTGAGCAAATTGAAAACTACCGACTGAAAAAACCGACAACGCGTTGATTTGTCCAGTTTGTGTGCCTTTTAAATCCAACTGCAAAACACCGCGTTGACTTTGTTGATAAACTTCATCACGTAAACGATCTAGGCGTTTTTCACGCTGGGCGATAGCCAGTTCAACATGACTTCGGGTAATAGTTGTTTGCTGTTGTGTCAGTGCCCAATAAGCAGATTCATGTAACAAATCAATCATATTGCCAACATGCAGTGATACCCGCTGCGCATCCTCGATATCGCGCGCAGCATGTTCAATCATTTTGGCCACTGCACTGCGTTGCATTGCCGGCAGGCCTTCATCCTGAATACAATCCGCCAGCATTCGGGCATACAGCAAATGATTGGCCGGCTGACGCAACATATCATCTTCAAAATCCGCCACCACTTTGAACAAACTGGCAAAGTCCGGATCTAATTCGTATAACTCGTAATATAAATGCCGTTCACCCAGCAGGATCACTTTAATATCCAGTGGTATCGGTTCTGGTGCCAAAGATACGGTCGCTACTAACGAATAAGTACGTTCCAGATTTTCAAACTGTACTTCACTCGCTTTCAGCACCGCCTTCAGACCCTCCCAAGCAAACGGTTGCATCAATAACTGTTCAATATCAAGCACCAGGAAACCACCATTGGCGCGATGCACCGCGCCAGCTCGAATCAACGTAAAGTCAGTGACCAGGGCGCCCATCATCGCCATATTTTCGACGCAGCCCAATAACGATTGATGGTTTAGCTGATTCAGGTAAACCACTGGTGCGCCTTCTGTCTCAGCATGATCGACTAATAAATTAATCTGATAGCGCCGTAACCTGTTATCTTCAGTATTGCCCTCTTCATTTCTGTCGGTTTCTTTTAAAAACCAATCGATATTGGCATGTAAATCTTTTAGCATTTCATCAAAGTACAATTGCAAGCGTGCTGCTTGTGGATAGGCATGACGTAACACTTCGATTTGGCGGCTGATAACTTCAAGGGCGACTTCATCATTAAGCGCGGTGATTTTCCTTAAATGATCCCGCTCCCATTCGCGCAGCTCAAGCAGTGTTTCCTGCAAACTTCCATGCAAATCTGCAATGGCTTCTTCGGTTGCGGCCTGCTCCGCCAGAGGCAATTCTTCGAAATCTTCTTCATGAAGCACTTCACCATCTCTTTTAGCGGCAAAGGCATAGCTGCCGTCTTGCATTCGTAGCAAAACAATATCCCGGGCATCCGCAGCTTGTTGTAATGGCGCAAACAACCTGACCCGATACTGCCTAGCATGCACTTCCAAGGCACGGATCCGTCCACGGTAATATTCATCGTCAAATGCTTCTGGCAGCAGTTTTTCCAGCCGCCGGATACAGGTTTCAATATCCGTCCGCAGTTGTCGCCCCTGACCGGCAGGCAAAGCAACCGCATAAGGCGTTTGCGGATCAGTAAAGTTGTGCAGATAAGCCCAATCTTGCGGCAGTGGGCGCTGTTTAATAATTGGCGCCAGCACATTTTCCACCAGAGTATGTTTGCCGATGCCATGCGCGCCCATGACATACAGGTTGTAGCCGCTGCTTTGAATATTCACCGCAAACTGGACGGCATCTTCTGCTCGCTGTTGGCCGATTAACCCCGGCAACGGTGTTAAATCACGCGTACTTTCGAAGGGTAAATCGCTTTCCTGACAGGCTTGATAGAGTTGTTCCGGGCTAAGACGAATGGCTGACATACAGTTCTCTGGACGTAATTGTTGAATTTAGCTTAGGCTAGGCGCAAAGCTTAGGCAAACCTATCTGCTGGGGGTAATCAATGGCGGGCATGGAACACGAAGAAAAGCGGCAATTTAAAAGGATGGAACTGAGCAGTCAGCTGCAGTTTCGCCGCACCGGCGATACCCGACTTTTTAAAGGCGCAACGATGGATTTAAGTGCGTCCGGCATTCGCTTTATTACCAGCGAAGCCCTGAACAGCGGAGAGTTTTTGCAAATTGTCATCAACAGCCAGCACCCGCAGGTCGCCCCTCTGGTTGCAGAAGGCCATGTACTGCGTGCAGTAGCATTGACGGATGACGCAGATCGTTATGAAATTTCGCTGACGTTCACTGAGTTGCGCTGATAATTACAGCCAATAACTGCTGCGCGTCATCACTTTTGAAACCACTGCCATCAGCTTTTGTAGCGGTATCGGTAAGGCCACCCCACCAGCTTTTAGTGCTTGTTGACCATGATGGATTTCATCAGTTTGCATTTGTCTGAGCACCGCTTCAGTGGCAGCATCTTCTGTATTGAGCTGCCCCAGATGTTCATTCAGATGTGCTTCAACTTGTTTTTCGGTCTCAGCAACAAAGCCCAGACTCCATTTATCTCCTGCCTTGCCAGCCAGCGCACCTAACAAAAAGGAGCCGGTGTACCAGATAGGGTTGAGTACGCTGCGATGACCATTCAGCGCCGTCAGGCGTTGTTGACACCATATTAGATGATCATTTTCTTCTACCGCTGCTTCTTGCATAGCCTGACGCACACCGGGCAGTTTTGCGGTAAGGGCCTGGCCCTGATACAACGCCTGTGCCGAAACTTCACCGGCATGATTGACTCGCATTAAGGCGGCGTTGTGGCGTCGTTGGATTTCAGACAAAGCGGCTTCAGGCAATTTTTCAGCCGGACTTTTACGACCACTGCCCTGCGGTTTACCCCAGATAGTCGTCAGCGCTTTATCCAGCTCAAACACACATTTATCAGTAAAATTAATTTGTCGTTGCATATCAGAATAATTCGACGCCGTGATTAAAAGCCAATGGTTGCTGGGCTAAGATCTTACCGTTCTGCAATAATTGATGATAACTGTGCACCTGATCGCGGCCATTTTCCTTGGCAAAATATAAAGCATCATCTGCCTGACCAATGACATCCGACGGTGAGGATTGTTCGGCGACTTCAACAAAGCCAATACTGACAGTCACTTTATCCAGTTGTGGAAAAGAATGTTTAGCAACCATTTCTCGTAGCCGCTCAAAGGCCAAGAAAGCATCGGTTTCATTGGCGGCTTTCAGCAATACCACAAACTCTTCGCCGCCATAGCGATACACCAAATCATCATCTCGAATGGCGCCAGAGGTCATTAACCGCGCCACTAAAATAATCACTTCGTCACCATACAAATGACCGTACTTGTCATTGATGAATTTGAAGTTATCGATATCAATGACGCCTAGCCAGTGTTTTATAGCATATTGGCGACGTCTTGAATCATTGGGTGATGAGCTAAGTTTATTCAGTTCATCACTTTGCTTGACAAGAATTTTGGTGATTTGCTCATCCAGTGTTTCGCGGTTAAACAAGCTGGTTAGTTTGTCGCGCTGGGTTTTATCTATCAACGCCAGGTAGTTGGCATAGACTTTGAGAATACCGTGCACCAATCGCTGATCATTGTGCTCAGGCACGTTATCGCAGTCATGGAGCAAAATGGCAAAAATATCACCATGAGAATCAAAAGCCGGATACACCAGATGCCAGCTACCTTCGTCATTCTGATATTGCTGGATGCTCTCATCTTCGATGGCCGCATTCATAATATCTGACAGCCAACTCACATCACGATTTAAGGTTGGATTTTCGTCCGAAGAAACAATCACATCGTTAACGCAAAACGCCAACAGGCTAATGTCTTGGCCGTGTTGATGCCTCCGTACCCGAAACAATCGCAGCCCCTGCGCCGGAAATAATTCATTCAGGGTTTTTAACAGGCTTTTTTCCAGTACCTGTCGATCATGATGACTCGTGATTTCCGCCAGATTGTCGACGATTCGAATACTGCTGTGGCGGTGCTGCATAATCACGGTTCCTGTGGGCATGGCGACCGGCGATTTTTAAGCTCGCCAGAAATTGTCAAATCTGTCACAGTCTGCGGTTTAATTCAAGTCTAATAATGACTGCAAGTTAGTGTTTTTCGAGGATTTGTTTCAGTGTTGCCGCCAATTCATGGGGCTGGAATTTTGATACATAAGCATCCGAACCGATACCCCGGCCCATCGCCTGATTGGCGACTGCTGTCAGCGAGGAATGCATAATGACTGGTAAACCAGCCATGCGGGGATCGGCTTTTATTTTCTGTGTCAGTACGTAACCATCCATTTCCGGCATTTCAACGTCTGTCAATACAACACTGATTTCAGATTCGATTTTCCGGCCATCCTTCTCGCACTGGCTTGCTATTTTATCCAGCATTTTCCAAGCTTCGGCACCGTTAACAACACTCAAATGATTGACACCTAACCGATCGAGGGTTTGTGCCACTTGTTTGCGCGCCACAGCCGAGTCATCAGCAAATAATACTTTGTATTGTTTGGCATTATTGAGCTTGTCGATACCATCAAAAACATTATCATCATAAAAGCCGCCAGCATCAGCCAAGACTTTTTCAACATCCATGATCATCACCAGTCTTTTATCCGATAACTCGGCAACGGCGGTTACCAAACCGCCCAGACGTTTGGAAATAAGTGGTGGTGGTGCTTTAACCTGCTGCCAGCTAAGCCGTTGAATGGTATCCACTGCCGACACCAAAAATCCCTGCACATGGGTGTTGTATTCGGTGATCATCAAAATACGGGGTTTTTCTTTGGCGTTTAATTTGCAAAATTTCTGCAAATTAATAATCGGCACCATATCACCACGCAAGCTGACAAACCCCTCAATACCTTCAGGCATTTCCGGGGCACTGGTGATCTCGGGAATATTGAGTACTTCGCGTACCTTGAAGACATTGATACCGAACATTTCATTACGGCCGGTTTCATCATTGGTGCCAAGACTAAACAACAGCACTTCCAAATGATTGGTACCCGCAAGCTTGGTGCGTTCGTCGATAGAGTCAATGAAGTTGGTCATCGCAGTTCTCGTCCGGAAATTAAAAAACGGCATACCGTCATTGAAGCAGTTAACGGCGCAGTCCAGCAGAACTTGAATGACAAATCTGCAGCAACCTCAAGATAGCGTATGGTGCAGATGGCAGCAAGCGAACAGGGTTAAAACTTAACAGAAAACTACACTGAGGCACCGCAAAGCGGTTAGAATACGTCGGGTGATGAGGAGAAACAATTCGGAATGGTGCCCAGGGGGAGACTCGAACTCCCACATACATAAGTACACTAGCACCTGAAGCTAGCGCGTCTACCAAT
>JBFJJO010000006.1:0-33132 GCA_041612215.1 Methylophaga sp. | reverse complement strand
TGTGCCGATCTGGGTACCGGTAGCGGCGCAATTGCGCTAGCACTGGCCAAACAGCGGCCAGATAGTTTTTGGCTGGCCAGTGATTTTTCGCAGCAGGCATTAACCGTTGCCAAAGCCAATGCCACCCATTATCAATTGCCGAATGTGCAATTTGTTGGCGGTCACTGGGCGACCATGATCGCCGCACATAGTCTCGATTTGCTGGTCAGCAATCCGCCGTATATTGCCGATGATGATCCGCATTTAGATCAAGGTGATCTGCGTTTTGAGCCGCGCTCAGCCTTGGCCTCTGGCCCCGATGGTTTGCAGGATATTCGGCAGATTGTTTCGCAGACCTGGACGGTACTTAAAAAGGGTGGCTGGCTGATGATTGAGCATGGCTGGCAGCAATCAGCAGTGGTGCAGGATTTATTTAAGGCGGCGGGGTTTATCGCCATTACCGGCCATCAGGATTTTGGTGGTCAGGACCGCGTTGTTATTGGTCAAAAGCCGGAATCAGGTAAAATCAACCCATGAATGACCAACAATTATTGCGCTACAGTCGGCATATTTTGCTGCCGCATCTTGAATATGAAGGTCAGCAAAAATTACTGGATAGCCGGGTGATGATTGTCGGCCTTGGCGGACTCGGTTCGCCGGTTGCTTTGTATTTGGCGGCCAGTGGCATTGGTAAGTTGTTGCTGGTCGATGATGATGTGGTGGAACTGGCCAATTTGCAGCGGCAAATCGTGCATCGCAATACTTCGGTGGGCCAGTTAAAAACTGATTCTGCAGCCAACACCCTCCGCGAATTAAATGATCAAATCGAGATTGAATGTCTGGCGATGCGTCCCGATGCCGAAACACTTGATAAGCTGCTTGCCGGTATTGATGTGGTTGTGGATTGCACTGATAATTTCGATAGCCGGTTTTTATTAAATCGGATATGTAAAGCCAACAAAACGCCGCTGGTGTCTGCTGCTGCCATTCGCTGGGAAGGGCAGGTCAGCGTTTTTGATCCACGCCAGCCGGACGCACCGTGTTATCGTTGTTTGTATGATGACAAAGGGGTCAATACCCCGCAAAGCTGCGCCGAAAATGGGGTGTTGTCGCCGCTGTTGGGGTTAATGGGCAGTATTCAGGCGATTGAAACCATCAAATTATTAACGGGCGCAGGACAGTCACTTGCAGGGCGGGTCGTGATGGTCGATGCGTTAACTCTGCAAATCCGGGAAATGCGTTTACCTCAGGATCCGGCTTGTCCGGTCTGTTTGGAAAAATAATATGACTTTAAAACAAACGGTGCGTTTGCCGCGTACCCTGGTTAATGATTTGCTGCATCAGGCGCAATTGTCGCCGATGCGGGAAATTTGTGGCCTGATTGGCCGCCGTGATGGCAACTGTGAATGTTATCCACTGGAAACACAGGATACCGATGCCAGCGTATTGTTTGCACTGAATGCCAGTGAACAACTTGCAGCGTTAAAATCGTTGAAAGCCCGGCAACAACAATTGTTTGCTATTTACCATTCGCATCCTAATGCGCCGGCTTTGCCAGCAATCACCGATGAAGACGTCGCTGACTTTCCCGAAGCTTTATACCTTCTGATTTCTCTGAATACCAAGGGTGTGTTGGAAATGCGCGGTTTTGATCGCCAGTCCGGCAAACTTGAAGAGGTGGATTTAATAATATGAGTCAATACGACGAGGCAACGCTGCTCAATGCAGCTGAAGTCGCACTCGACAAAGCCCGAGAGCTGGGTGCCAGCGCCGCTGAAGTGGGCGTGTCTAACAGCCATGGTTTATCGGTTTCGGTACGTCAGGCAGAAATCGAAACGTTGGAACACAATAACGATACCGGCCTTGCCGTCACCGTTTATCTGGGACAGAGCAAAGCCTCTGCCAGTACCTCGGATTTACGGCCTGAGGCGATTGCCGAAACCGTTGCGATGGCTTGCAGTATTGCCAAATTTACCCAGGCTGATGAGTTTGCCGGTCTGGCTGATAAAAACATGCTGGCCACACAGTTTCCGGATTTGTCACTATTTCATCCGTGGGATATTTCTGCTGATAAGGCCATAGAACTGGCGATGCACTGTGAGCAGGCGGGTCGGGATTTTTCGACGCAAATCAGCAATTCCGAAGGTGCCAGTGTCTCGACCCATCAGGGGCTGCGGGTTTATGCCAATAGTCTTGGTTTTGCCGGCAGTAATCAATCGAGCCGCCATAGTATTGGCTGCACCTTAATTGCTAACGATGACAACGGCATGCAGCGCGATTACTGGTATGACCAGGCGCGCGATGCAGCAGATCTGCAAGCGGCGGAATTTATTGGCCGTCGCGCGGCAGAACGGACGTTGTCTCGACTCAATGCCCAGGAAGTTAAAACCGGGCAGTATCCGGTTATTTTTGCTGCAGAGATGGCCAGCAGTTTATTCGGTCAACTGATAGCGGCGATTCGTGGCGGTGCGCAATATCGCCAATCCAGCTTTTTGCTGGATGCCTTGGGTCAGCAGATTTTTCCCAAGTTCATGCATATTCACGAACAACCATATTTAGCAAAAGCGATGGGCAGTGCCAGTTTTGATGCTGAAGGCGTGACCACACAAAACCGCGATATTATCCAGAACGGCATATTGCAGGGCTACGTGCTTGATAGTTATTCGGCCCGTAAGCTGAACATGGTAACCACGGGGAATGCCGGTGGTGTGCATAACCTGACTGTTGATTCCGGCAATTTGGATTTTGCTGCATTGCTAAAAACCATGGATCGTGGCGTCATTGTCACTGAAACCATGGGTATGGGCAGCAATATTGTCACCGGCGATTATTCGCAGGGCGCGGCTGGTTTTTGGGTGGAAAATGGCATCATCCAGCATGCTATTGATGAATTCACTATTGCCGGTCGTTTGCCGGATATGTTCATGGGGATTCAGGCGATTGGCAGTGATATCGATTTGCGTGGTAATACCCGCAGCGGTTCGATATTGATTGACCGGATGACTGTCGCGGCTTAGTAAGCTTTCAGGAGTAATGGCTTTTGACAATGTCCGTGACGTCAGTCAGTTGGCCAATGGCAAACAGACTGTTCAGCGTTTCGCGGATTTGTTTAACCTTGTGATTGTTATGGCGGCGTAATTGGTTTAACTGTTGATGTAAATCCTCCGTCGCAGCATCGTTGCTGGTTTGGATGGGTTGTAAATGACAATTAAAAAAATGCTGCTCTGCTGCCGTTAATGCCCGTTGGATAAACAATTGCTTGTTGACGCTATCTTCAAAAATCAAATCACTGCTTATTTGCCAGTCAGCATCTGCATTACGGCGGAAAGCGTAAATACCAAAACGGACACTTGTCTGCAGATCGTTAATCGGTAATTTTAATGCTTGGCTCAGTCGGCCAGCCATTTTTGCCAATGAATGCCACAGTGAATCGTGTTGTCGGGCGTTGTTAATCGGCGTAGCCGCCACGGCTTGTAATATCCGGTTATTATCGGCGTCCAGCCCAAAAAACAACACAATATCCGGTAACTGCTGACTCAATTGTCCGGCAAACAAACGGCTGGTTAAACTCAGTTGCAAATCATCAGTGCGCACCGCCAATGTCGGCTTGTTGTCGTCAAGCACCTGCTTAAAAAACTGATTAACGGCTGTCGGACACTTTTCAGTCAGTCGACGTAAACCCAGTAAATTTTCGCCTTGCCAGTATTGTTGACTGCGAACTTCATAAGGTATGCCGGTCAGTTTCAGTTTGCTCTGTTGTTGCCAGCGGACAAAATCGATGGTGATCCGGCTGCCTTTTGATAGCGGATGTTCAGCCGGCAGTTTGACCGATAAACCACCATCCGACAGTTCATTGGTGGTCAGTTCGAGTGCCTGCTGGTGATGCAGCACAATCGGTGTATGGATTTCATAGCGCTCAGCTTGGCGATGAATACATAATGTTAAACGTTGCGCCACGGGGAGTGCAATGCCAGTGTCATTCAGCTGGCTGGAAGGTTCGCTAATGTCTTTTGATGTGGTATTTGTCACAAAGACGGTAGTGATATCTGTCAAAGTCACCATTTGCCGGCATTGCTGAATGGTGTCAGACAAATGCCCGGCAATATCAGGGTGGCGTTGCGTTAGTGATGACAGTTGCGTCTCGACTTGTTCGGGATCAAAAGCAATTGGCTGTGCGCGAAGTAAATAGATGTTTTGCAGGTTGGGTTGCTGACGTAAGTTCTCGCTATCAGTGCGGTTATCCGCATCAGCATAATGCAACTGGCCCTTATCACTGATACCAAGCAGTAATTTGTTGCTATTTGCTAAAGCAGCCAGCGGCAATTGATTGAGCAAATGATGATGCTGCCAGGGCGCCAATGCAGTATCGGCTGCCGCGCTGCTGTGCACAAAAAGAACCTTGTCCAATGCCGCACTGCACCAAAATAAAGGCCCGCTAAAATGCTGGCATAACAGCCGTAAATAATACTCATGCGCCAGATTAAACAATTCGTTGTCAAGATCGGTATGGCTTAATTGCTGGCGTTCAGCCAGCCAACTATCAAACCACTGACTCAGCGCCAAATTATCCTCGCGTTGGCGCTGCACAATCGCCACGCTATGCTGAGCAGTATGTTCCAGCGCGATGATCCGGTAGGGCATTTCGGTCAGCAGTTCAGCCGGCGCATCAAGTTGCAAATTAGGCAGGCTGATGAAAATATTTTGCTTGGTTTGCAGGTGTTGAACCCGGCGCATACTCAAGCGCATGGCGCTGGCACTGATATTGGTGGTGCTGGCGTGATAGCGCAATTCGTCGGCATCAAGAATTGCCGGGGTAGTGATATTAAAACGCGGCTCATGGCGTTCAATACGGCTGTCTAAATCCAGCCATTGGTAGTGCTGGCTGTTACGGTACAAAATTGGTTTTTGTTCAATGTCGGCCGGAGCTGCATCTTGTTGAATCAGTAGCTGCAAGGCTTTTTGCCAGGCTTCATAAACAGCGACAGTAAATTGATTATGACTGCGTTCCAACAGGGTTTTTAACAGCAAATAGCTGCGGTCATCAAGATAATGGGTACGCGCACCGATTTGATATGCCTGACATTCGCCGGCGACTTTGCCCCGTAAATCAATATTAAGCAGACAGGGTTTTTGCAGTCGCTGACGTTCCAGTTGTTGCAGAAAAGCCTGATTTTGCTGTCGGCTATCGGTTTCAGCCATTGGCTAACCGCTAAATTCCGCCGGGGTTTTGGCCTGAATACTGAGTGCGTGGATCTGCTTTTGCATCAGATCACCTACCGCATCAAATACCAATCGATGGCGTTTTAACGGCAGCAGGCCGGCAAACTGTTCGCTGACAATAAGCACATTGAAATGGCCACCACCAGTGTTGCCGGCATGTCCCATATGCAAATGACTTTCGTCAATGATTTCCAGTTTAGTCGGCGCAAGGGTTTGCAGCCGTTTATTCAACTCATCCTGGGTATTCATGGCAATACTTTTCTAAAGGGTTTGACGCTGACTTTGGCATAAACATCGGCATTGATATAGGGATCGGCACCGGCCCAAGCCTGTGCAGCGTCGAGATTATCAAATTCAGCAACCACCAGGCTGCCAGTAAAACCGGCACTGCCCGGATCATTGCTATCGATCGCCGGATGTGGGCCTGCCAGCAATAAACGGCCTTCATCCTGCAACACCTGCAATCTTGCTAAATGTGCCGCGCGGGCCGCCAGACGGCGATCCAGACTATCAACCTTGTCTTCACTGATAATGGCATACCACATAACTTACTCCGGCGTTTTTGGCACTTCACTTGCGTGTCTGGACAGATAAATAGCCTGACCGGCAATAAAGACAATGGTGATGGCCAATGAGCCAAATACTTTGAAGTTGACCCAGGTTTCTTCCGAATAGCCATAAGCAATGTAGATATTAAGAATGCCAGAGAAAATAAAGAACAGCACCCAGGCGGTGTTGAGCCGAAACCAGACAAAAGTTGGTAACTGAATATGTTTTTCCATAAAACGTTGCAATAAGGTTTTATCGGTAAACATTCTGGCGCCAATGAAGGCGGCTGCAAACAGCCAGTTCACTGCAGTGGGTTTCCACATGACAAATTCTGGATTTTGCAACCATAAAGTCGCGCCACCCAACACCATTACCAGTGCCAGTGTAATTAAATGCTGTTTTTCAGTTCGCCGGTAACGTAGCCATGTATAGGCCACCTGTAACAGCGTTGCCACCATCATGACGGCCGTCGCGGCATAAATACCCGCGACCTCGTAACTTTGACCATTGAATTCGTAAGTGCCGCCAGCAAATTTATAGGCAACAAAAAATAGAATAATCGGTAAAAAATCGGTAAATAATTTCATTGTTTATCTTCAAAACCTGCGAGAAACATCATTCTAACGTAAAATCAATGACATGACTCAACAGCCAATTATCTACGATTTACATTGCCACTCCAATGCCTCTGACGGCGCTTTAACGCCCACGCAACTAATTAACCGTGCAGTTGAATGCGGCGTCGACGTCCTCGCTTTAACCGATCATGATGGCACTGAAGGCATTGCTGAAGCTAAGATGACTGCGCGGGATTTGCCAATCGAACTGGTCGCCGGTGTTGAAATTTCCGTGACCTGGGGCGCCAATACATTGCACATTGTCGGGCTTAATATTGATGTTGAAAATATCCACCTGCAAAACGGCCTGACAGCACTGCGCGAATATCGTCATGGCCGCGCCGTTGAAATAGCTAAACGGCTGGAAAAAGCAGGCATTAATGGTGCCTATGAGGGCGCCAGTCAATATGCCTCAGAAACCATGCTTGGGCGAATGCATTTTGCGCAATTTCTGGTATCTGCCGGTCATGCCAAAGATACCCGTGACGTGTTTAAACGCTTTCTGGTGCGCAATAAACCGGGCTATGTGCCCGGCGACTGGGCAACGCTGGAAGATGCTTTAGACTGGATACATGCCGCGGGTGGTCAGGCCGTTATCGCTCATCCGGCGCGTTATAAAATCACTGCCACCAAGCTACGGCGACTAATTGGCGAATTCAAAGAACTGGGCGGTGTTGGTCTGGAAGTCTGCTCCGGTATTCAGCACGGCGATGAAATTCGGCATTTGGCTGCACTTGCCAATAAACATCATTTATTAGCCTCCTGCGGCAGTGACTTTCACAGTCCCGAGCAAAGCTGGACAGAATTAGGCAAAATCAGCCCCTTGCCGGCCAGTATCACACCGATCTGGTCACTATGGCCGCAGCCCGAGAAACGGAAATCAGCATGAGTCAGTTTTTTCAAATCCACCCCGACAATCCCCAGCCAAGATTAATTAAACAAGCCTGCGAAATTATTCGCGGTGGTGGTCTGGTGGTATATCCCACCGATTCTGGTTATGCGTTAGGCTGCCATCTCGGCGATAAAAATGCCATGGATCGGATTCGCCGGCTGCGGCAATTGGATGATGATCATAATTTCACGTTGGTTTGTCGGGATTTATCGGAATTGTCGCTTTACGCAAAAGTGAATAACTCGGTATTCCGGCTGATTAAAGCGCATACGCCGGGGCCTTATACGTTTATTCTTCCGGCCACCAAAGAAGTACCGCGCCGATTACAACATGCTAAACGTAAGACCATTGGCCTGCGTATTCCGACCCATAATATTGCGCTGGCTTTGTTGGAAGAGCTCAATGAACCACTGATGAGTTCGACATTGATTTTGCCGGGCGATGACTTACCGATGACCGAAGCGGATGATATCGCCGATGCGATTGGCAAACAGGTTGATTTGATCATTGATGGCGGGGCTTGCGGCGCCGAGCCAACGACCGTTATCGAGTTCATTGATGATGTCCCGGAAATTATTCGCAGCGGCATGGGGAATGCCACGGCTTTTGAGGTGGCATGACAACGCTGATTTGGTGGCTGTTGCCATTGCTGCTGATTTGGTTGGTCGGTTTATTAGCCGCCGGCACAAACTGGGGTGGGCCGCATGTTAACTGGCTGGATGGCTGGACCAGAATTCTATGCCGCAGCCTGCATGGTTTGGGACAACAACGGATAAATCTCCCGGAGCAAGGGTCTGCGATTGTTGTTGCCAACCACATTTCGGGGTTGGATCCGCTGCTGTTGATCGCTGCCAGTAACCGGCCTTTACGTTTCTTGATTGCCCGTGAGGAATATCAGCGCTTTGGCATGCAATGGTTATTTCGTGCCGCTGGTTGCATCCCCGTCGATCGTGATGGCCGGCCGGAAAAATCACTGCGCCAGGCACTGAAAGCGCTGCAACAGGGCGAGGTTATCGCTATTTTCCCGCACGGCAGGATTCATCTTGATAGCGATCAACCGCGCAAGTTGAAAGCCGGTTATGCAAGACTAGCGAAGTGGTCACAGGCACCTATACTGCCGGTACGGATTGAAGGTGTTGGAGCGCCGGGAACAATTTTTCAGGCTCCCTTCAGGCCTAGTCGAGTACGTTTACAACAGGGCCAAACTATCATTGCTGAAGAACATATGAATTTAGCGCTTATTGAAGCCGCAATCAGTACGCCAATTAACTAGTTTTTGACAATTAAATAGTGTACAAGGAGCTTTTTTTGTCATTTTGGTTGTTATAGGCGTCGAACTTTGCATCAGTTGTCAATTAACAGCTTTAAAAAATATTTAGGCTTTGGTCTGTGGCTATTGCTTTTAATATTGCTGCTTAACTTTGCATTGGTATCGGTAAGTTATCAGGCGCAATTAACCGTTTCTGCGGTTTTACTTAGCGGCTTGGTGCTGGTCTACAATTTGTCACGCGTTGTTTCGAGTCTGAGTTGGCAGCAATGGTGCCGGCTGCTGATCATTTTTATTACTATTTTTCTGACGTTTCGCTATATGTATTGGCGTGCCACAGAGTCACTGCCAATGCAGTTTGGCCTGCTATCAATGGTGTGCGGGTTGCTGCTGTTTATGGCCGAAGCCTATGGCCTGATTAACATGCTTTTTGGCTTTTTTATCAATGCTCAGCCATATCATCGTCAAAGCCTACCTCTGCCTGTAGATCCGTCGCAATTACCGGATATTGATGTTTATATACCAACGTATAATGAAGATCCGTCGGTGATTCGGCCAACGGTCATTGCTGCCACGCAGATGGATTACCCTGCTGAAAAATTACACGTATTTATTCTCGATGATGGTGGCACAGTACAAAAGTGTCAGGATGCTGATGTCAGTAAAGCCCTTGCTGCCAAAGAACGTGCAACGATACTGAAAAACATAGCAGCGGAATTTGGTGCTGGTTATCTGACGCGTGAAAAAAATCTGCATGCCAAGTCGGGCAACATTAACAGTGCGCTAGCTTATACCAAGGCTGATTTACTCTTGATCCTTGATTGTGATCACATTCCCACACGGGACTTTTTGCAGCAAACCGTGGGGCTGTTTTTAGCTGATCCCAAATTGTTTGTTGTGCAAACACCGCACAACTTTGTCAGTCCCGATCCACTGGAACGTAACCTGCAGACCTATGAACAGTCACCGGCTGAAAATGAGTTGTTTTACGATGTGATGCAGCCGGGGTTGGATACCTGGGATACCTCGTTTTTTTGTGGTTCGGCAGCGATTTTACGGCGCAGTGTTATTGATGAATTGGGTGGCGTATCAGGCCAGACTATTACCGAAGATGCCGAAACCACATTAGATGCCATGAGTCGTGGCTATACGACAGCCTATCTGAACAAACCGATGGTGTCTGGGCTGCAGCCGGAAACCTATGCCGGCTTTGTTGTGCAGCGCGTGCGTTGGGGGCAGGGCATGTTACAGATTTTTATTCTGAAAAACCCTTGGCGGTTACCTGGTCTGAAACTGGTGCAACGCGTTTTATATACCAACTTTGCTTTCTACTGGGGCTTTGCCAGCGCCCGCGTTATTATGTTGTTGGCACCGCCAATGTTTTTGGTGTTTGCCATTAACCTTTGCGATGCTACGGCCATTGATTTGATTAGTTATGCGGGGCCTTGCTTGCTGGCTGCGCTGCTGTCGACTCAGTATTTTTATGGCCGGGTACGTTGGCCTTTCATGTCACAATTGTACGAGGTTATTCAGTCAATTTATATTACGCTGGGTTTGATTGAGGTAGTGCGTAAACCACATTCCCCCTCTTTTAAAGTAACGCCCAAAGGCGAGCAATTGAACGAAGACTATGTGTCGTCTTTGACCTGGCCGTTTTATGTATTCCTCGGCTTCACCACATTAGGGATTGCGCTAGGCATTCACCGTTATTTGACGGAGCCATTTGGTCAGGGGGCGGTAGCGTTTGTATTGTTCTGGGCGACACTTGATGCTTTGTTACTGCTGGGCGCACTTGGGGTGATGCTGGAACGCAAACAACTGCGCCAATCGCCCCGCGCGCCTCACGACGAAAAAGTAGAAATGCAGTTGCCGGATGGCACGACATTAATGGGTGAATGTCGTAATGCCTCTGCTGGTGGTGCGGGCCTATTGCTGACAGGTGAAGCTCTGAAAATCGTCCGTTTTAAAAAAGGTAATCAGGTCCATCTAGTGTTTCCGGATCGGGAACGGCCATTGTTAGCTGAGATCATTAATTTAAAACGGCGTGACAAAAATACCCTGCAGGTCGGTTTGGCGTATCAGTTTAATGATGTAGCCGATGAACGGTTGGCTATTGATATTGCTTTTGGCAGTAGCCAGCAATTGCTTAAAAATAATCAGCGTCGGCATCAGGGACGCAGCATTGTGCATGGTTTTTGGATTGTTGCCAGATTAGGTCTCACCTATGGTCTGGCGCATTTGCGGTTTCTGCTTTTTTCGCGACGTGATCGCAAGACAGAAAGTTTATAAGCTCAAGGAGTGTTCGATGTCAGTGTTTAATCTGCAAACGCAGCGTCTGTTGCCGGGATTGTTTATGTTCTTGTTACTGGCTGTGATGCCAGTATTGGCTGAAGATGATGATTCAGCAGGTATTGCTGAAAGCCAGTTTAATGCGTTGCACGCCACGGTAAAAATACCCTTGAGCCAATTAGCTGGGCAGGAGGGTGTTCGTCGTTTTACCGGTGCTGAGCAGACCATGACATGGGGCTTGCCAGTGCCTGCATTGTGGCAGCCTGAAAATGTGATTCTTAATCTCAATGGGCGCATTTCCGAGGCGCTGATTAATGGTTCACAATTGCAAGTTTTATTAGCTGGTAAGGTCATTGCCCAGCAAGCGCTGGATGGCCGGCAAAGTCGCTTGCAAATGACGGTGGATGTTCCGGTGGCAGGGCTGGCTCCAGGTTTTAATAACATGCAATTGCGCGTGGTGCAGCATTACACTGAAAGATGTGAGTATCCGCTGGCACCGCAGCTGTGGACCGAAGTTGATTTAGCTGCATCATATTTCGAGCTAACGGCTCGTCCGCGTTTAGTGGCAGGAAGTCTCAGTCAGCTTGACAGATTATTTGATAAAGCCAGCTGGCATGCGAGTCAACAAATTACGGTATTTTCTGAACGTTCTGAAACATCCGATCATATTGCGGCGCTCGGTTATTTAGCGCAGGGAATAGGGCAACGTTATGACTATATTCCAACGCGTATCCATCACCAGGATTTGCCAACCAGCACGTCGCTATTGTCCTGGCAAGGTGCGGATAGCCAACGTGTTGCCATTATGATGGGAAGGTTTGATGTATTAGCAAAATATCTAGATGTTGCTGAGTATCAGCTGGCTGGCGGACCTGTTTTGGCGCTGCAAACATTGCCTGGGCAACCATCGCGTTATTTATTGTTGGTCATGGGTGACACCGATGAACAGGTAAGAAAGGCTGCGGCCAGTTTTGCTATTCCTGCTGTACCTTGGCCAAACAGCAGCTGGACCAATATCGAATCTTTGGATATCCCAAATGAAAGCAAGCTGACACAACGCTTTTCTTTACCAACGGAAGGACAGGGTGCTTTTCCGCTAAGAGCGCTGGGCTTTAAAAGCAATACTTTGACGGGTATCGAAAGTCCGCCATTAACACTGCAGATTTGGAACAATACCTGGCAGGGCCGGATGCAGGTTAGGCTACATTTGGCATATGCCAGTGGCATGGCATCACATTCAGCACTGAATGTGAAGACCAACGGGGTACTTAACGGCTCAATTCCACTGGACAATCCACAGGGCGGAATTTATGAAAACTATGCTGTGACTATCCCGGCCGGCGCCATGAATCCGGGCTGGAATCAGCTCAGTTTTGAGCCGGTGATGATTCCACAAAGCCATGGTGGTGAATGCCAGCCATTTTTCCCCGGGAATTTGGCTGTAACCATATATGAGGATTCGACCATTCAGAAATTTGGTGGTGATGAATTAGAACGATTAGATCTGGCCTTATTAAATGGTAATGGTTATCTATTTACGCAGCAGCCACTGGGTAAGGGCATTGCTTTGCATTTGGCGGAGTCTGATTCCGCGACTCTCTCTGCTGCAATGACACTGATGGGCAAACTCAGCCAGATATACAAACGACCTTTATTAAACAGTCGTTTTGTATTGGTAGGGGGAGTCAGTAAAACCGATGAACTTAATTATTGGGTAGGCCGATATGCTGCATTACCTCATGAAAGACAATCTTCTTTAGAATTGGCAGTGCCGGATAGCATCGCTTTGGATGTGCCTCTAATGCAATCAGCCACCGTGCAAGTTCATGAAGGCGCGGAATGGTTTAATAATGCTTTGGATACATTAGGGCTTCGTAAAACACCACCAGCCAACGTTACGCAGGTTGGCGTGAAACTGAGCAGTGATTTTGGCGAGAATGGTTTTGCCTTGTCATCCAAAGACACAGCGGGTCAGAATCACATTGTGTTTACTGCTGAGGATACACAATTATTAAAAGACACCATCCATACTGTCGTAAATTATGGCCATTGGGGACAGCTTCGTGGCGGTTTGTCGTTCTGGTCATCTGAGGGGCAGGCTGTATATGCAGTGAGTTATGATGATGCGCCATTTACGGCCTATGGATTGCGTGGCGGGCTTGGCTTGTGGGTTTCTCAATACCCCTGGCGAGCATTGTTTATCCTGTTGGGTCTAATGGGCTTAATGGTTTGGCTGAGTCGCAGATTGCTGAAACAGTATCAGCAACGTAACCAACAAAATTAACATAGGAATAGGAATGCGTATCGCCAGCAAAACCGGTCACTTTTCTTATTTCTTTTTGATGATTTTATTGATGTTGTCGGGGGGCGCGGCAAAAGCTGAACAGGATTTGCTGATTGGCGGCAGCCAATATTCACGGACCAGCAGTTATAGCTATCTTGGGCTGATTAAACCAGTTGCAGACGGTCAGTTAGGACGGGGTTGGTTTGTATCAGCGATTGGCAGCTGGCTGACCTATGAATATGACATTAACGTCAATAATCAGGCTGATACGCTGAAGGCCAAAGCCCCCGGTATTGATTTCGGACTCGGTTATGGTTGGCAGGGTGATAACCATTATCTGCAATTGTCAGCTGCGGCAGGTTACCGTGATTATCGTTTAAGTCCCGATGTGCCGGGAGAGGAGCCCGATGGCAGTACCCTGAGTCTGACCCCACAGTTGCAGGTGGGTTATCAATTCAGCCCCAGATTTGATATTGGCCTGCTTAGCAACTGGAGCATCGGTCCGCAATCTCAGTTTAACCGGTTACGCATGGGCTTTCGCCCCAGCCGCGTATGGCATGTAGGTTTAGAAGGCATATTTCAGGACGGTAAAAATTACCGCATTAAACAATATGGCTTATTTGCAACACGTTATTTAGCAAATGGGCTTGGTCTGGAGTTACATGGCGGCACGCTTGAGTCACAAGATATCAGCAGTGCCGTATACGTGGGCGCGGCATTCTCAAAAAGCTTTTAATCATCCCACGCAAGTTTCAAATGGCCATTCGCGGTAAATTGATAACGCTGTTCCAGCCAACCAAAGCCAAATAATCCCAGTACTTGATCGTAATAGTGCTGATGCTCGCCGAGCAGCGCACCGTCGCTTTTTCTTTTTATTCTGGCCTGTTGCTGATCCAGCAGATCGATTTCATGCAGGCTTTGCAAATAAGGGAGTAATGCGGCCGAAAAGCCAGTGGGGCCACGACCGTTGGTTTCACCGGTCATCAAATCAACATATTCTGGCGGAAAGTGATTGCCGGCGTGTAACCAGTCCCGCGGCCCATGATGTTTTTCCAGAAGGATTTTTTTACCAGAGTCGGTTTCAGGCAGCATACCCAGCCATAGATAGACACGGATGGCATCGTAACTGGCGCTTTGTTCCTGTTCAGTGTGCCATTGCCATCCTTCCACGCTACTATAACTGAGCCAGTCGGCAGCATAACCAAAGCGTGCTGATTCACTGAGCAAACGCAGACTGTTGCGATAAATTTCTGCCCATGGTCCATTCGGATCGTAACTGGCTAAAGCGCAAAACAACTGGGGCGGTAAATAACTGGGATTTAATAACCAGCGATCGTCACCCAACACGAAGCCATGCTCACCCGGTAATAGCATTTTGCCAAGCCCCGGTAAATCAGCCACCTGGTGTGTGCTGATTAATTGCAGCAAATTGTGACCAAGCTTTGCATAATCAGCTCGTTGCCAACGCTGCGCTGCTTCGAGCAGCGTGTAGGCCAGCCAGATATCGGCATCGGCTGCAGAATTTTCATCCAGTACCTGCCAGTCTCCACTAGCAGACTGCCCCCACCGCCAAGCCGGCAGGTTTTGGCTTAAGTCTCCTCGGGCGAGATGCTGTTCAGTCCAGTGTAATAATTGTTCAAACTGCTGTGGCTGATTGGCCACCAGTGAAAAAAACAAGGCATAGGCCTGCCCCTCGGAGGTGGTGATACCTGGTGGCTGTTGATAGTCAATCACCCGGCCATCCTGCTGGATAAAACGCGCCTGAAATGCCTGCCATAATGGCCAGTCTGCCAATACCGGTGGACTGACCAGCAGTAACATCAGTAACAAGGCTTTTGAATTGAGGTAAAACATGGGCAAGTCGCCAGTGAACCGATAGACCGATCATCGCATGTTAGATCGAAAAAAGCTTTTTAAAAGCGATATTTAACAGAATTTTTTGCTGCCGCTTGAATTCAGAATCGTATTACCCCATTTAGCAATTAACGTAGTTTTTATAGGGACTTTTTGCTCATGCAAATCGATAAACTCACCAGTAAGTTTCAGGAAGCCCTTGGTGCGGCGCAAAGTCTGGCAGTCGGCAAAGATCATCAGTTTATTGAACCGGTGCATCTGATGCTGGCGCTGCTTAAGCAGCAAGGTGGCAGTGTCAAACCATTGCTGGCGCAGAGTGGTGTTAATGTTGTCAGCTATCAGGCTGATCTGGAAAACCAGTTGAACCGTCTGGCACAGGTGCAGGGTGGCACTGGCGATATTCATGTGTCGCAGGATTTAAACCGTCTGCTGAACCTTACTGACAAACTCTCGCAACAGCGTGGTGATCAATATATTTCCAGTGAATTATTTGTACTGGCAGCGGTTGAAGATAAAAGCCAGACCGGTGAATTATTGCGTAAACATGGTGCCAGCAAAGCCAGTTTAAATGCTGCGATTGATAAAATCCGAGGTGGTGAGCGCGTGACTGATCAAAATGCTGAAGAACAACGCCAGGCACTGGAAAAATACACTATCGATTTAACCGCGCGGGCGGAAAGCGGTAAGCTGGACCCGGTTATTGGCCGTGATGACGAAATTCGCCGCACCATCCAAGTGTTGCAGCGCCGTACCAAGAATAATCCGGTTTTAATAGGTGAGCCTGGTGTCGGTAAAACCGCTATTGTAGAGGGCCTGGCGCAGCGTATTATTAATGGTGAAGTGCCAGAAGGCATGAAGCACAAGCGGGTACTGTCTTTGGATATGGGTGCACTGATTGCCGGTGCCAAATTCCGTGGTGAATTTGAAGAGCGCCTCAAAGCGGTGCTTAATGATCTGTCGAAACAGGAAGGCTCGATCATCCTATTTATTGATGAGATCCACACCATGGTTGGCGCCGGTAAAGCCGAAGGCTCGATGGATGCCGGCAATATGCTGAAACCGGCTTTGGCGCGTGGTGAGCTGCATTGTATTGGCGCCACAACTTTGAATGAATACCGTCAATATGTTGAAAAAGATGCGGCATTAGAGCGGCGCTTCCAAAAAGTGATTGTCGGTGAACCCAGCGTTGAATCGACCATTGCGATTTTGCGAGGTCTGAGTGAGCGCTACGAAGTGCATCATGGTGTTGATATCACCGATCCGGCGATTGTTGCTGCCGCCACTTTATCGCATCGCTACATCACCGACCGTAATTTACCCGATAAAGCCATTGATTTGATCGATGAAGCAGCCAGCCGCATCCGTATGGAAATCGACTCCAAGCCGGAAGTATTGGATCGTTTGGAACGGCGATTGATTCAGCTGAAGATTGAGCGCGTTGCGTTGCAAAAAGAATCTGATGAGGCTTCAAAAAAACGGCTGGACATTCTGGAAACTGAGATGAAGAAACTGGGTCGTGAATATAACGATCTCAGCGAAGTCTGGAAATCTGAAAAAGCCTCTCTGCATGGCAGTCAGCACATTAAAGAAGCGCTGGAAAAAGCCCGTTTAGAATTAGAAGCGGCTAATCGTAGCGGTGATCTGGAAAAAATGTCTGAGCTGCAATATGGCCGTATTCCAGAACTGGAAAAACAACTGGCCGCCGCCAATGCCGCTGAACAACAGGAATTCACGCTGCTGCGTAATAAGGTTGGTGAAGAGGAAATTGCCGAAGTGGTGTCCAAATGGACCGGTATTCCAGTTAGCAAAATGCTCGAAGGTGAGCGCGAAAAATTGCTGAAAATGGATGAAGCCCTGCATCAGCGGGTAGTCGGTCAGGATGAAGCAGTTAATGCTGTTGCCAACGCTATTCGCCGCAGCCGTGCCGGTTTGTCGGATCCGAATCGGCCCAACGGTTCATTCTTGTTCCTGGGACCGACTGGGGTGGGTAAAACCGAGCTGTGTAAATCATTGGCCAACTTCTTGTTTGATACGGAAGATGCCATGATTCGTATTGATATGTCTGAGTTTATGGAAAAACATTCGGTGGCACGCCTGGTCGGTGCACCGCCCGGTTATGTTGGTTATGAAGAAGGTGGGTATTTAACCGAAGCCGTGCGCCGTAAACCCTACTCGGTGATTTTGCTCGATGAAGTCGAAAAAGCACATCCAGATGTCTTTAATATTTTGCTGCAAGTGTTGGATGATGGCCGATTGACCGATGGTCAGGGGCGTACTGTCGATTTTCGTAATACCGTGGTGGTGATGACCTCGAATCTCGGTTCCAATGTGATTCAGGAAATGGCCGGCGAAGAAAATTACCAATCGATGAAAAATGCCGTGATGGAAATTGTCGGCCAGCATTTCCGGCCAGAATTTATCAATCGTGTGGATGATGTGGTGGTGTTCCACCCGCTGCAAAAAGAACAGATCCGGGCAATTACCGATATTCAGCTGACCCATTTACACAAACGGTTGGCCGAGCGGGATTTGTCGCTGGTGCTTTCTGATGCGGCGCTGGATCATATTGCCGAAGCTGGCTTCGATCCGGTCTATGGTGCCCGGCCGTTAAAACGGGTGATTCAGCACGAAGTTGAAAACCAACTGGCTCAGGATATTCTGGCGGGTAAATTTAACCCAGGCGAGGTGATCAAGATCGATGTGCAGGATGAGCAACTGATATTTAGCAGTGAGTTAAAACATTAATTTAAAATTAACCACAGAGACACATAGCGCATAGTATTAAATAATCATCCGCAGATTTCGGAGATGGACGCAGATTTTTATAAACGACAATCTAAAACCAGCGAAATCTTAGGATAACTTAGTTTTTGTTAATGTTTTGCAAAGAAATATTGCCTTTGCGCACAGACGGAAACCGGTTTTTCTATAAAACATTATTTTTTAACGCTGTGCCCTCTGTGTCTTTGTGGTTATTAACGCAACAGCCTTGAAGCCATAAAAATCCTAATATCAGGAAGTTGCTTTCTGCAAAGTAACGAGCGCCACTGCTATAATGCGCAGCTTTCCTTCCTGCTTCGGGGACCTACCCATGTCTGATTTCGGCAAGTTTGTCGATGCCTTTACGCCGGCGGAAGTTGCCGAAAAGGTTAAAACCGTCGGCGTTGATAAAGCCAATATGTCGATTATCCCGTTAGTGATTTTGTCGCTGATGGCCGGTGCTTTTATTTCCTTTGCGGCAATGTATTACACAGTCGTCATGACTGATGCTGGCACTGCATATGGCTTGGCGCGGCTGATGGGTGGTTTGGTATTTGCTCTCGGCTTTATTCTGGTGGTGATTGCTGGAGCCGAATTATTTACCGGTAATACGCTGGTGGTTATGGCCTATGCTAAGGGACAGGTCAGTTTTGCCGCTTTAATGCGCAACTGGGGCATAGTTTATGCTGGCAATCTGGTCGGCGCTTTGGTCACGGTCTATCTGGTGTATTTATCCGGTTATCTGGATAACGCTGATTATGGTGTTGGGGCGACGGCTGTTAAGGCTGGTTTAGCCAAGGTTGAGTTGACCACGACCGAAGCTTTTGTCCGCGGATTACTCTGTAATGTACTGGTTTGTCTTGGCAGCTGGATGGTATACGCCTCACGCAGCGTAACCGATAAAGTGATGGCAGTATTGTTTCCGATTTCAGGGTTTGTGGCGATGGGTTTTGAACATTGTGTCGCCAATATGTACATGATCCCTATTGCGATGATTGCAGCGGCTGATCAGTCGATTGTCGCTGCGGGTCATTTCACACCTGAACAATTACAGCTGCTGGATTTTGGTGGTTTAATGGGCAATTTGATACCAGTGACTCTGGGGAATATTGTCGGTGGTGCGGGATTTGTGGCGATGGCCTATTATCTTGTTTACGTTTATTCGCTGCCTTCACGCAACTAAAGATGTGGCACTGTCATTTCTGACAGTGCCAATACATTTACCAGGATTTATAAGGCAGAAACTTACCGTTCAGGGTCAGTACCACACGGTCACCTTTGGGATCTTCTTGCTTATCGACATCCATGCTGAAATCGATGGCGCTCATAATGCCGTCGCCGAATTTTTCCTGTATGACTTCTTTAAGCGTTGGTCCGTAAACGCCGACTACTTCATAAAGCCGGTAAATCAACGGATCTTTAGGAATACTTTCATCCCAGGTTTTGGTGGGATATTTTTCGAGTGCAAATTCTACTTCAGTGCCTAAATCCAGAAACTGACAAAGCTTTTTAGCATGCTCCGCACTCAGGCTGTTCTGGCCCAGACAAACAGAGGTAACAAATACCGGTGACATACCTACCGCTTCACCGATCTGTTCCCAGGTCACTTCTTTGTTGTCTTTCGCAACCATAATGGCCTGTGTCATATCAATCTTATTCACAATAACTCCTAAAGTTTTACTACAAATTATTTGGGGAGGGGGGCAGGTATCAGACATACCTGCCCAGTTTTCTGGCATTAGCCCATTTGTTCTGAGTATTCTGCAGTAGGTTTACCTGTTTTGTAGTGCGTGGCATATAGCACGCCACCAGTCAAAACCAGTCCACCAACAAGATTACCGAGAATGACAGGGATTTCATTCCAAGTAAGCCAATCCGCGATAGTGATTTCAGCGCCCATCAGCATGCCCATTGGAAACAGGAACATGTTTACAACCAGATGCTCAAAGACTAGACCGAAGAAGATGGTGATAGGCAGCCACATGGTAAGTATCTTGCCACCTACAGAATCTGACAACATAGCGCCTACAACACCGACCGATACCATCCAGTTACATAGAACGCCGGCGATAAATACTGTTAACCAGCCCATTGCGCCGTATTCAGCATAACCTAATGTACGGGCTTCAGCGGCTTTGGCAATGGCCTTGCCGGCAGCCCCTGGTTCTGCTGAGAAACCGTAGGTCCAGAATACACCGACGAGTATCGCGGTGGTTAAAGCACCGAGCAAATTACCAAGCCCGACAAGCCCCCAATTTTTCATCATGCCTTTGAAAGTACAGCCTTTGCGTTTGTCATATAAAGCCAAGGGCACTAAGGCAAAAACGCCCGTCAATAAATCAAAACCCAATAAATTCAATAATACAAATCCGACTGGGAACACTAATGCCCCCACAATTGGCATACCGGTCTGTACGGCAGTTGTGACGGCAAATGCAACCGCTAATGTCAATATAGCGCCAGCCATATAGGCGCGTATCAATACATCGCGTGGTGCCATTTTAAGTTTGGTCTCGCCGGCATCGACCATCTTTTTTGCAAATTGTGGTGGGGTAAGGTATGACATAGTTGCTCCGCTTATTAATAAAATTTAACAAGTAAGTGGATAGCATGATTTATGCCAGCTTAATTAATATATAAAAACCAATGAGTTAGGATATTTACGGTTGGGTGGCGTTCGACCTTGCACCAGTTTGCAGCATGATTATGATGGTACTGCACAGAGATGTAGCAATATGGTTAGTGTTGGTCAGCTGGTTGCCAATCAATGTTGGTCAACACTTTTGGTGCTGGCCGACCAATATAATAGCCTTGCGCAAAATCAACACCGTAACTGCGAAGCAAGGTTAAAACAGCACGGTTTTCGACAAATTCAGCAATTGTTTTGCGGCCAAGGCCTTTGGCGACATCTACCAGCGCTTTAACAAACAGCTGATCATCCGCGTTTTTGTCGAGATCTTTGATGAAAATGCCATCGATTTTGATGATATCGACCGGTAATTCGCGAATATAATTAAATGATGAAAAACCTACCCCAAAATCATCTAGGGAAAACTTGCAACCAAGCGCTTTAATAGCATGCATTGCTAATTTGGCTTGCTGTAAATTACTCACAGCAGCAGTTTCCGTCACCTCAAATACCAGCGTCTGCGGATCAACTTGGTGTTTTTTAAGTTGTGTTTTTATAAAGGGTAACAACATCTCTGCATCGATTATTGAGGCAGATAAGTTGATCGCAAAACGCGCCTTAATACCCTGTTTATGTAATGCCGCAAGTTTTTGAATGCCTGTACTGATAACCAGTTTATCAATTTGCCGAATCAGGCCAACTTGTTCGGCAACTTCAATGAATTTGCCGGGCATACTGATATCCCCCGTCTCCGGATGGCGCATGCGTATCAAGACTTCATAATGCTCAATGGTGTTGGTCTTGATATCTAAAATGGGTTGGTAATACAGTACAAAATTATTATTCTCCAGTGCTTCTTCAACTTTGTGTTTCCAAAACACACGTTCTTCCAATTCTTCACGAATCCGATCATCTGCTGAAAAAACATGGAATTTATTTTTGCCGCTGGTTTTTGCGTTGTACATTGCCAGATCAGCATAGGAAAGCAATTCATGAATATCGGCGTCATGCAACGGATAATGCACGATCCCGATACTTGCTGATATCTTGTGACGAACGCTGCCATATTCAAGCTGAATCGTCCCGAGCTCTTGTAATATTTTTTGGGCTAATATCGCTGCGCCAGTGTTATCACTTTCTGGCATAAGCACAGCAAACTCGTCACCACCAAGACGGGCGACCAAATCTGTAAAGCGGGTAACCTTCTTTAATGTTTTGGCAACAAGTGTCAATAGCTCATCACCAGCACGATGGCCGCTGGTGTCATTAATATCTTTGAATTGATCTAAATCGAGGTAAAGCAATGTATTGTTGTGATTATAGCGAATCGCGCCACGTAGAGATTTCTCGAACTCTTCCAAAAATTTGCGACGGTTACAGAGATCAGTTAGTGGATCATGCTCTGCCATCCAGACAATACGTTTTTCAGCTTCTTTTTTCTCCGTCATATCCAGACCAACGGAAAGAATCACGGCATTGGTATTGTCGCTTTCTAAATAGGAATGCAGCCAGGATATCTGCTTAATATGGCCATTTTTGTCAATTAACTCACCGTCCTGATGAGCAATGTGAATATTGCCTGCCAATAACTCATTAAAACGCGTTTTAGCTTCCTGCCAATTACCGGCAGGAAACATTCTGGCGACATCCGTATTGAGGATTTCGGACTCAACAAACCCGGTTAGTTTTTCACCATGATCGTTAAATAAAGTTATCTTGAAGTCGTGACTCATGGTCATGATGATCAGCTGTGCTGTATCTAAAAGACTTTTGATAAAGTCCCGTTCACTTTTGATTTCGGACGTGCTTGCTTGATTTAACTGTGTACGCTTCTGAACGTTCAGGTCAAATTGTTCCAGTATTTCACTGAGCTGGCTGGTGGCACGATGTAATTCAAATATTTCTGGGTACTTAGCTGCTTCCTGCATATGAGATATAGCGGATTTGGCTTCGTCGAATTTTTTGGCCGACAAGAGCGGCAGTGCATAAGTAACTTGCTCAATCGCGTAAAAGGCTTTTTTATTACGCCAGTATAAAAATGAAGACCAAAGGGCTGAGAAAATGAACAGTAAACCAACTGCCAGTACAAAATAAACCAATAAATCTCTGATATTGATTAGATTACTATATTGTGTGTAGAGAAGTGTTGCGGCAATACTCAATGGCAAAAGGCCAATCAGTATGTTGCCCAAAAAATTATTGGTAATCGCTTGCCACTGCAAGCTTCGCCCCGTTGGATTTGACATTCATCAGTCCCTAAAGTGAATGATCATATAACTTCGGAATAAGGTATCACCTTTTGTCGTTGTTATGATTCGTTTGCAGAAATTTTTTGCAGCACTAAGTCGAGCAACTTTACAGGTAACAACCGTTTTAAAGTTGCCAGAAAATAAGTTGGGAAAGTGACAAAGTAGCGCGTCTTCGGCCGCTTTGATTCGGTAGCATGAATAACTTTATCAACAACGGCTGACGCCGGTAAGGTAAATGGTGCTGCTGGCCCGATTTTGGTAAGGCGATTTTCCATGGATTGATAAGTCTGCTTGTGGGCGCTTTTGTCTTTGTTAATATATTTCTGATACTTGGCAAAGGCATTGGCGCGAAACTGACTGGTGATGGGGCCCGGTTCAATCAGACTGACGGAAATACCACTGCCGCGTAATTCGAGCCGTAGCGTGTCGGCAAGTCCTTCGAGTGCAAATTTACTGGCGTTATAGGCGCCGCGATAGGGCAGAGCTACCAGGCCCAGTACCGAACTGTTGTAAATAATGCGGCCTTCACCTTGCTGGCGCATGATTTTGATTACTTGATTCGTCAGTTGTTGTGTGCCGAAAACGTTGGTATTAAATTGCGCCAATAAAATCTGCCGATTTAAATCTTCAACCGCACCGGGTTGACCATAAGCGGCATTATTGAACAGCACATCAATCCGGCCATTAAGCTTTGTCAATGCGTCATCAAGCCCTTGTGTTATTGATAAATCGTCATCTAAATCAAGCCTCACCGCATCAATGCCGATAGCAGAAAACTGGGCTAAATCAGCAGGATCACGGACACTGGCAACCACCCGATGCCCACGGTTATGTATCGTTTTGGCAGTTTCCAGGCCAATGCCAGTTGAACAGCCGGTAATAAGAATATGTTTCAGTTTTTGTGAATTTTTCATATGCTGGTAAAGACGCCGTAAGCTGATAATTAAATTTTTAGCCTTATAAGACGCTAAATTAAATATAGGTATTTGTGTGCCACAAGGGGCCGTATTAGATTGAGTATGCTGCAATCGCAAGACATCAGCCAGACGGACTATGAAAGATTCCGGGGTTTTCTGGAGCAGGCCTGTGGTATTTTGCTGGGTGACGGCAAGCAATATCTGATCATCAGTCGGCTGACCAAATTGCTCCGTGATGAAAATATTGGCTCGGTGTCTGAGTTGCTGACGGCATTACAACATGGCACCCCGCGGCATTTACAAAATGCGGTGATTGATGCCATGACCACTAATGAAACGTCTTGGTTTCGTGATGGCAGTCCTTTTTTGATCATGGAAAATCATTGTCTGGCCGATCTGGATGAAAATCTCACAGCACCCTGCCGGATCTGGTCTTCAGCATGCTCGTCAGGCCAGGAGCCTTATACGATCAGTATGTTGATTAGCGAGTATTTGCGTAAAAATCCGGGCAGCAAGCTTAATAGTACGCAGATAGTTGCCACGGATATATCCAATAAAATGCTGGTGGCAGCGCGGCGCGGTGTTTATGAGGCCAATGCGATTGAGCGTGGCTTGTCACCGGCGCGTAAACAACAGTTTTTTAAAGCGGTTGATGAACAGTGGGAAATCAACAACGAGATCAAACAACGGGTTCACTTTCGTGAGCAAAATCTACTGCAAAGTTACGCTGCGCTGGGCCGTTTTGATGTTATTTTCTGCCGCAATGTGCTGATTTATTTTTCGGCGCAGCGTAAGGCCGATATCCTGACACGGATGGCGCAGTCACTGAATCCTGGCGGCTATCTGTTTCTCGGCGCGTCAGAAACCATCAGTGGTTACAGCGATGCCTTTGAGATGCAACGATTTCCTAATGGTGCGGTTTATCGCCGACGTTAATCGGTTTTCGAAATTTGTGTTATTGAATCTGTTGGTTTATCAACGACTTTATCCGGCTTCAGCGGCGCTTCACACCAGCCGAGCCAACTGCCAATCTGCCTGAACACCAGTTTAATTAATCGCCATAATCGTGGCAGTAACCAGATCATCAGCGCGACGAATAAAACCAATAACATTAAAAAACCAATGGGATGATTTAACGCCAGCCATAAGCCGCCGATAACGATTAAATCCTCACCGATTGAGGCGGCCCAGTTACTGAATGGTTCTGGTGAGGTGTTTATCAATAATCGGCTGCCGGCTTTGGTGGCATGGCTGCCGGCAGCTAAGGTCCCACCAAGCAAGCCGGCCGCCAATTCTGCTGCGGGGCTGAGTTCACCGACTGCGCTGGCAGCTAATACTGCGCCTGCCGGAATTCGGATAAAGGTATGTATCGTATCCCAGCCGGTATCAACGCCAGGCATTTTATCGGCAAAAAATTCTACGCAGTACATTACTGCCGCTGCCATCATGACCAGCGGGTCGCTGAGCACCAGCATATCGGCTGGTAATACCATGTGACCGGTATTCGCCAGATAACCCAGCATAAAAACAGCGGCGTACAAATTAATGCCGCTGGCCCAGGCGATGCCCATACTTAGGGCAATCAAGCTGACTGCATCCATTTGCGCCTCCTGTTTGTTATAGTGGCGTCATTCAAAAGCGGAATTTAAATGATGATACCCCGATCCGACCTACTCGCCTATCTGGATGATTTACTGGAGCCGAACCAGTTTCAGGATTATTGTCCGAACGGCCTGCAAGTCGCCGGCAGTGAACATATCGAGCGCATTGTCACTGGTGTCACTGCCTGTCAGGCTTTGATTGATGCAGCAATAGAAACGGAAGCTGACACCATTATTGTTCATCACGGTTATTTCTGGCGGGGTGAAACACCGCAAATCACCGGTATTAAACAACAACGGCTGAAATCATTGTTGACGCATAATATCAATTTAATTGCCTATCATTTACCACTTGATGCGCATCCTGAATTGGGCAATAACGTGCAACTGGCAAGATGGCTGAACATCGAAGTTGATGGTCGTATTCACGGTAGTGGTGATCCGGCAATTGCCTTATGTGGCAGTCTGACACGTGAAATGTCATTGACTGATTTTGCCGATAAAATAACGCATGTTTTAAAGCGGCCGCCACTGGTTATTAAGGGGCACAATCGTCCGTTAACAACTATTGGCTGGTGTACCGGTGCTGCCCAAGGCTATATTCAACAAGCAGCAGAACTTGGGCTGGACGCATTTTTAAGTGGTGAAATTTCTGAGCAAACGGTGCATCTTGCCCGCGAGCTGGGCATTCATTATATTGCTGCCGGCCATCATGCCACTGAACGCTATGGCGTTAAGGCACTGGGCGAAATGCTGGCCAGGCAGTGGCCGGTCAATGTGCAGTTTATCGATATTGATAATCCGGTTTAAGGATCAAGCCATGCTGTCAAAAGCACGTTTAACCTGGCATCAAATTCATACCTTTTTTACCGTCACTTTGTGGCAGGATGCTGCTGAGCAAGGCAGTCAGCTAAAACGCACAATGATGCATTTGCTCAGAGTTGCCTTCATCATGGTTAATGAACTGCGTAATGGTGATTTGAGCCTGCGTGCGATGAGTCTGGTATTTACCACCTTATTGTCTCTGGTACCACTGATTGCAGTCGCCTTTTCGGTGCTCAAAGCCTTTGGCGTGCATAATCAAATAGAGCCATTTTTGCTCAATATGTTGGATCCATTGGGCCCCAAGGGCCAGGAACTCACACTGAGTATTATTGGCTTTGTCGAAAATATCAAAGTGGGTGTGCTCGGGTCATTAGGTCTGGCCCTATTGTTTTACACCATCATTGCCCTGATACAAAAAATAGAAACAGCCTTTAACTATGTCTGGCGGGTAGAGCGTCCCCGAACACTGGCGCGGCGTTTTACGGACTATCTCAGTGTGGTGATGATTGGCCCGGTGTTGGTGTTTACGGCGTTGGGGATCACCGGGGCGGCGCTGGATAACGATTTTGTGACAAGGCTTGAATCGATTGAACCGTTTGGCACATTGTTGTTGATTCTCACTAAATTGCTGCCGTATTTGATGATTATTCTGGCATTTACTTTTTTATATACCTTTATCCCCAATACCCGGGTTAAATTCAGCGCCGCTTTTACCGGCGCCACCGTGGCCGGTATTCTATGGGTCACCTTGGGTACCCTGTTTGCCGGATTTGTGGCGTCATCCAGTAATTACACGGCGATTTATTCCGGTTTTGCGATTTTGTTTTTCTTTATGATCTGGATATATCTGGCCTGGTTTATTTTGCTCACTGGTTCGCAGGTAGCATTTTTCCTGCAACATCCAAAACTGGTAAGACTCGGTGGCAAACCGCAGCGCTTAAGTCCCCGGTTACGTGAAAAAGAAGGCCTGTGGGTAATGACTGAAATTGCCCGGCGGTTTTGTCAGGATAAGCCGCCATTGTCGATGCAGGAGTTGGAACAACAAACTTCACTCAGTGCCACTAGCCTGCAGGAAATCATTAATATGCTGGAAGAGGGAGGGCTACTGACCGAGGTGGCAGGATCGGATTCCCAGTTTGTGCCTGGACGTGATTTATCGATGATTAGCGTACGGCAAATTTTGGATTGTTTGCGCAGCGCCGAAGAACGCAATTTAATCCCTGCTCGGCAGCGCGCGGCCCCGGCGATTGAACATCTGTTGAGTAAACTGCGCAGTGCCGAACAAGCGGAATTGGCGGATGCCACGTTGCGAGATTTAGCGATGGATAATTTGCGTGACTGATTTATCGCCGTTCACCGGCAAACGAATTTTACTGGGGGTCACAGGCAGTATTGCTGCGTACAAGGCCGCTGATTTAATTCGCCGCCTGCAGGACAACGGTGCAGAAATCCGGGTGATGATGACACAGGGTGCTTGCCAGTTTATTACCCCTTTAACCCTGCAAACTCTGAGCGGTTTTCCGGTGGCATTGAATTTACTGGATGCCGACGAAGAATCGACGATGGGGCATATTGCCCTGGCGCGTTGGGCTGACTGGATTCTAGTGGCACCAGCCAGTGCCGATACGCTGGCCAGACTCGTACATGGCCGCGCTGATGATGTGTTGACAGCAACCATACTGGCCAGTGAAACGCCGTTGGCGATTGCCCCGGCAATGAATAATAAAATGTGGTCGCATCCTGCAACTGTCGATAATCTCAGTATGCTTAAACAGCGCGGTGTCATCATTTTGGGTCCGGCAAGCGGCGATCAAGCCTGTGGTGAAGTGGGTGAAGGCAGATTGCTGGAACCGTTGGAAATTATTGCTGAACTGGGTCGTTATTTATTACCCAAAGCATTGGCTGGCAAAACAGTGGTAATCACCGCCGGGCCGACCTATGAGCCGATTGATCCGGTGCGGTTTATCGGTAATCGCAGCTCAGGCAAAATGGGTTTTGCTCTAGCGCAGGCGGCAGTTGAGGCCGGTGCTGACGTTATTCTGATTAGCGGTCCGGTGAATTTACCAACGCCAGCTAAGGTGAAGCGTATCAATGTCAATACCGCCGCCGAAATGCATCGGCAAAGTCTGCAAGCGGCGGTTCAGTGCAGCTTGTTTATTGGCTGCGCGGCGGTGGCAGATTATCGGGTCGCCGATCCAGCCAGCCAGAAAATGAAAAAAACCAGCGAAGCAAATTTGCTTCTGCAATTGGTTGCCAATCCCGATATTATTGCCGATATTGCGACGCTGAAAAAACGGCCAGAGATGGTTATTGGCTTTGCGGCTGAAACCGAGGCACTAGAAAGTTATGCACGGCAGAAGCTGCAGGCCAAAAAACTGGATATGATTGCTGCCAATAATGTGGCCGCTGGTCAGGTGTTTGGCGCTGACACCAATGCCCTGCAGGTTTTCTGGCCGGGCGGCGAAATGACTTTGCCGGCTGCCACTAAAGGTAAGCTGGCCAGAGATTTAATGACTTTAATAATCGATCAATACCATGCAAAAAATACAACTGAAACTGCTTGATCCACGTCTGGGCGACAGCATTGACTTACCGAATTACGCCACCGATGGTTCAGCGGGTTTGGATTTACGGGCTTGCCTGGAACAAAACACTACGTTGCATCCCGGCGAAACGCTGCTGATCCCGACAGGTCTGGCTATTCATATTGATGATCCTGCGCTGGCGGCAGTCTTATTGCCGCGCTCAGGACTGGGTCACAAACACGGCATTGTGCTTGGTAACCTTGTTGGATTAATTGACAGTGATTATCAGGGGCAAATATTTGTTTCCTGCTGGAATCGCAGCCAAGCGCCATTTGAAATCAAAATTGGCGAGCGCATCGCGCAAATGGTCTTTGTGCCAGTGGTGCAAGTGGCTTTTGAGCAAGTGGATGAGTTTAGTGAGAGTGAGCGTGGAACCGGTGGGTTTGGCCACACGGGCCGTCATTAATGGATATTACAAAATTGCAAACCATGTTACAAAAAAGACTAAAGCCTAATGCACTAATACTACTGCTGCTGTTGATGCTGAGCGCAGTGGCAGTCGTCTATTTTGTTGGACAAAGCCTGACCAATGAGAATGTGAACCCTGCGGGTAATAAACAACAACAATTGGTCAGCCAGCAAGCGACGGCGATGGCAAACATCATTTCCGGTTGGCAACAACAAGCGTCTGACACCAAAAAAATAAATGACTGGCCGGAAGCGGAAATTGTTTGCATGATTGAAAACATTCCCATGACGCCGCAAACCGGTGACTGTCTGCCGATTAGTTATGCAACCTTACTGGGCCTGCGCCAGGCAGCCACAGATGGACAAGCCGATGTGGCGGTGATGCAGCCGGGCACTGACAAAGCTTATGTGCAAATTATCCGTCAGCAAGAAAGTGGTTATTTATTATTAGCGCTGAGCATGGATATTCTGAAAAAAATCGGTAACCCATTGGATGCTAAAGCCGGTTATTGGACGATCACTCAAGGTAATAATGCCAATTTGGTGTTGTTAAATGCCGGTGATAAAGCGCTTATGCAAGAAATGACACCAGTGTCTGACAAAATTGCCGGCAGCCATTGGCAGTTAAATTACTGGCCAGAAACGACAGTAAGTGCCGGTTTTAATCTGCTCTGGTTGTTGCCGGCGCTTTTATTAGCCATCTTAATTTGGTGGCCTTTGGCGGGATTGTTACCGGCTAAACGCAAAGTGGTTCACCGGGAAAAAGCGGCAAAGCCGGTGCCGAAAAGAGTTGAACTTAACGAATCAGAAATAAAAACCGACACGGTTCCAACCCCAGTTGAGCCAGCGAAGAAACCGGCCGAACCGCAATTGACCAGTCAAATATCCGATGCGCCGGCCCCAATGGAAACTGCTGAATCGGAGACGACAGAAGATGTTGATCTGTTATTTGACGAAGCCTTTGATACGCCGCGCAGCACTGATTTGGAAGAAACCGTTAATTCCCAGGCGACACCCGATGTGCTTGAGTTTGATATCGGTCCCGCAACAGCAAAACCGGCAGCAATCGATGCGGCCATTTTTAAAACCTATGATATTCGCGGTATTGTCGACAGCCAGCTAACAGCCAGCGTGATGCAACAATTAGGTCAGGCAATTGGCAGTGAAGCCGAGGCCCGCGGTGTCAATAAACTGGTAGTTGCCAGAGATGGTCGCGCCAGCAGTGAGGCTTTTGCCAAAGCCATGATGCAAGGCCTGAATGACAGTGGCTGTGATGTCATTGATATTGGCGCTATGCCGACGCCGGTGTTGTATTTTGCTGCAGAGCATTTTGAAAGCCGCTCCGGCGTAATGATTACTGGCAGTCATAATCCTGCTAATTACAACGGCGTAAAAATCGTTATTGATGGCGAAACATTGTCTGGTGATGCGATCAAAGCGCTTAAACAACGACTCGATAATAATCAGTTGGCCAGCGGGCATGGCCGCCGCGAGATTCAAGATGTGCTGGATGATTATCTGGCCGCGATTGCCGCACAGATTAAACTGCCCAAGCCGATGAAAGTGGTGGTGGATTGTGGCAATGGTATTGCCGGTGTGGTGGCGCCGCAGTTGCTGAAATTAATTGGTTGTCAGGTGACGCCGCTATTCTGTGATGTGGACAGCCGTTTTCCCAATCATCACCCCAATCCCGGTCAGCCTGAGAATTTACAGGCACTGATTGAAAAAGTTCAGGAGACAAAAGCCGATATTGGCCTGGCCTTTGATGGTGATGGTGATCGATTAGGTGTGGTGATGTCGGATGGTGAAATCATCTGGCCGGATCGCTTGCTGATGTTATTTGCACAAGCAATGCTGGCGGAATACCCCGGCGAAACGGTATTGTTTGATGTTAAAAGTACTGGCCTGCTAAACGAGGTAATAACACGGGCGGGCGGTAAACCGAAAATGGTGGCTTCCGGGCATTCACTTATCAAAAAAGCCGTGCAGGAAAATAATGCAAAACTGGCCGGTGAATTGAGTGGGCACCTGTTTTTTGCTGATCGCTGGTATGGCTTTGATGACGCTTTATATGCCGCTTGCCGGTTGCTAGAATTGCTCGCCGCTGATCCTGATGGTCGCACACCGGTACAAATTTTTGGCGCGCAGCCGCAACGGGTTAATACACCGGAAATTCATATTGCCATGGAAGAAACAGAATGCCGCCAATTTATACAGCGGTTTATTGAAGAAGCCCAATTCAGCGATGCCCGACTGACCAAAATTGATGGCTTGCGGGTAGATTTTACCAATGGTTGGGGATTGGCGCGTGCATCCAACACCGTACCCGGGTTGACCTTACGTTTTGAAGCTGGCACCGAAGCCGATTTACAACATATTAAACAACTGTTTGTGCAGCAAATGCTGCAGGTCAAACCAACCCTAAGTTTGCATTTATAGCGGGCTTGTTGAGCGATCAGATCCGCTGGCAATGCTGGTGGTGAGCGCTAAACAGACCTTAGGAATTAGCATGAGTTTAAACACACAACGCGCTACGCATATTGCACAGGTTTTGACTGAGGCGCTGCCCTATATTCAGCGTTTTTCCGGCAAGACACTGGTCATCAAATACGGCGGCAACGCCATGACCGATGAGACGCTGAAAAACAGCTTCGCCCGGGATGTGGTGTTGTTGAAAGCGGTTGGTATTAATCCGGTGATTGTCCACGGCGGTGGTCCGCAGATCGGTGAATTACTGCAAAGAGTCGGCAAACAATCCGAGTTTATCAACGGCATGCGGGTGACGGACCGGGAAACCATGGATATTGTTGAAATGGTGCTCGGCGGTCAGGTCAATAAAAGCATCGTCAATCTGATCAATAATCATGGTGGCCGCGCCGTTGGTTTGACTGGTAAAGATGGCAGTCTGATTTTTGCCGAGAAAATGCAGGTCGCGTCAAATGATCCGACGTTAAAAGCCTCAGAAATGATTGATCTGGGCCATGTCGGCAAAGTCAGCAGTATCGATACCAGTGTTATTGATATGCTGATCAAAAGTGATTTTATTCCGGTCATCGCGCCCATCGGTGTTGGTAAAGATGGTGAATCCTACAATATCAATGCCGATTTGGTGGCCGGTAAAATTGCCGAAGTATTGCAGGCAGAAAAACTGATTTTGTTGACAAATACGCCGGGCCTGCTGGATGCTGACGGCACATTATTGACCGGGCTGAATGCCAAACAAGTGAATGATTTAATTGAACAAGGCGTGATTTACGGCGGTATGCTGCCCAAAATTGGCTGCGCGCTGGATGCAGTGCAGGCCGGCGTCACCTCGTCGCATATTATTGACGGCCGGGTTCAGCATGCGGTGTTGTTGGAAATGTTTACCGATGAAGGGGTTGGCACGCTGATCCGCGGAGGTGGCCGGTGAATGATCAGGTGAAACCAAACCGCGCTGAAAACAAACAGTCTAAACGCCAGGCAATTCTCGAAGCGTTGGCGTCGGAGCTGGAACAAAATCCCGGTGAGCGTATCACGACGGCAAGGCTGGCTGCCGGTCTGGGTGTTTCTGAAGCAGCGTTATACCGGCATTTTCCCAGTAAAGCACGCATGTTTGAGGGCCTCATTGAATTTGCCGAAGATACGGTATTTGGCTTGATTCGCCGGATTATGGATGATGAAAAGGACGCATTGGTTCGCTGCGAAAAAATCATCGCATTGCTGCTGGGGTTCAGTGCCAAAAATCCGGGTATTTCCAGTGTGCTGGTGGGTGTGGCTCTTACCGGTGAAACGGAACGGCTGCGCCAGCGGGTCAGTCAGTTTTTTGATCGGCTGGAAACCCAGTTCAGGCAAATCCTGAGGGAACGCGAACTGACTTTGACACAGGCTGGTGGCCGGCCCGTTAACGAAACTGCTAACTTGCTTTTATGTATTGTCGAAGGCCATATGCAGCAATTTGTCCGCAGCGGCTACCGGCAGTCTCCGCTGACAGGATGGGAGCACCAATGGCCACTGATCACTCAGTTGTTAAAGGCTTACCAATGATAAAAGTGGCGGTGCTGGGTGAAAATACGCTGGCTGGTTGTGATCTTAGCGCCGCGACGGATTTACAAATTATCACGCTCACCGCAACCAATCTGAATCAGGCAATTGATGACATTATCGGTCTGGATGCTGACGTTGTCGTTCTCGATCAGGATAATGAAGACTTGCATGCTGATGTGGT
>JBFJJO010000005.1:0-33744 GCA_041612215.1 Methylophaga sp. | reverse complement strand
ACCGACTGAGCTATACGGGCCGTACTTCCAAAACTAAACTGGAGCGGGTGATGGGAATCGAACCCACATAGTCAGCTTGGAAGGCTGGAGTTCTACCATTGAACTACACCCGCTTAATAGTAAACTCGTAAAAAAATGGTGGAGGGAGAAGGATTCGAACCTTCGAAGGCAGTGCCGTCAGATTTACAGTCTGATCCCTTTGACCGCTCGGGAACCCCTCCACTAAAGAGGACGCATTTTCCGGAAAACCCCGTCTGCTGTCAACCACTATCTTGCTTTATTTAAAAGATAGGCTTACAGGGCGCACTGCAACGATAAGCTCATCATAGTATACTCGACGGTTAATTTTTGCTGAACCCCTAGGAGTCACAATGGAGCAATACCGCGGCACCACAATTTTATCTTACCGGCGGAATGGTCAGGTAGTGATCGGCGGTGACGGACAAGTAAGCCTCGGCAATACCATTATGAAGGGTAATGCCCGAAAAGTGCGCAGACTGTATCGCGATCAGGTTATTGCTGGTTTTGCCGGCGGTACCGCCGACGCTTTTACCTTATTTGAACGTTTTGAAGCCAAGCTGGAAAAACATCAAGGTAACCTAACCCGCAGTGCATTGGAGCTCGCCAAAGACTGGCGTACTGACCGGATGATGCGTCGTCTTGAAGCCTTACTGGCGGTTGCTGATGCTGAAGCCTCGCTAATCATTTCCGGTAACGGCGATGTCATTGAACCCGAGAATGGCCTGATTGCCATTGGCTCTGGTGGCCCCTTTGCGCAGGCTGCTGCTACAGCCTTATTACAAAACACCGATTTAACAGCACGTGAGATTGTAGAAAAAGGCTTGAATATTGCCGCCGACATCTGCATCTATACTAATCACAACCTTTCTATAGAAACCTTGGATACCTGATTACTTCATGAGCCATTCATTCACCCCGAAAGAAATCGTCCATGAATTGGACAAACACATTGTCGGCCAGCAAGAAGCTAAACGGGCTGTTGCGATTGCCCTGCGCAATCGCTGGCGTCGCCAGCAACTGGCTGCGGATTTACAGCAAGAAGTCACCCCTAAAAACATTCTGATGATTGGGCCAACCGGTGTCGGTAAAACCGAAATTGCTCGTCGCCTCGCTTCGCTTGCCAATGCACCATTTATCAAAGTGGAAGCCACTAAGTTCACCGAGGTGGGTTATGTAGGTAGAGATGTTGAATCAATCATCCGGGATCTTGCTGAGAGCGCTATGAAAATGCTGCGCGAGAAAGCCATTAAACGGGCCCGCCCGCATGCTGAAGATGCTGCAGAAGAACGTATTCTCGATACATTGCTTACGCCGGCACGTGGCGAAGAGGCTGATTCCAGCTCAGAGACCCGGCAGAAGTTTCGTAAAATGCTCCGCGAAGGCAAACTCAACGATCGCGAAATTGAATTAGAACTGGCACAGTCACAAATGGGCATCGAAATCATGACCCCGCCCGGTATGGAAGAACTGACCAGTCAGATCCAAGATATGTTTCAAAGTATGGGTAAACAACAGCGTCGCAGTACCCGTAAGCTGACCGTCGACAAAGCGCTCAAATTATTGACTGAGGAAGAAGCCGCCAAACTTATAAATGAAGAAGATTTGAAAGCTGACGTCATTCACACTGTAGAACAAAACGGTATTGTCTTTATCGACGAAATTGACAAAATCACTGGCCGTAACGAAGGCGGAAGTAGTGCTGACGTTTCGCGCGCTGGGGTACAGCGTGATTTATTGCCATTGGTGGAAGGCAGCAGCGTCACCACCAAATATGGTGTCTTGAAAACTGATCATATTTTGTTTATTGCCTCAGGTGCGTTTCATTTGAGCAGACCATCGGATTTAATCCCGGAATTACAGGGCCGCTTGCCTATCCGCGTCGAACTTGATGCCCTCAAAGCAGCAGACTTTGTGCGTATTCTGACTGAACCCAGTGCCTCACTTACCGAGCAATACATTGCACTATTGGCCACTGAAGGCGTTGCGCTCAGCTTTACCGAAGACGGTGTACAGCGGATTGCCGAATTAGCTTATCAGGTCAACGAAAAAACCGAAAACATCGGCGCTCGGCGGCTGCATACTCTGCTGGAAAAATTATTGGAAGAAATTTCCTACCAGGCTGGTGAACAAGCGGGTCAACAATTTGTCATTGATGAGGCCTATGTCAGCAAGCAACTCAGTGAGCTGGCACAGGACGAAGATTTGTCACGTTACATACTTTAAGGAATTTTATGGCCGAGGCACCTTTACCAAGCGAGATCCAGCTACATAAACAATCACGCAAACTTGAGCTGGTTTACGGAGAACAGCAATATTTGCTGAGTGCTGAATACCTGCGAGTGCATTCACCATCGGCTGAAGTAAGGGGCCACGGCCCAGGCCAGGAAGTGCTGCAAGTCCAGAAAGAAAGCGTCGGCATTGCTCAGATTGAACCGGTAGGTCATTACGCCATCAAAATTTACTTTGATGATGGCCACGACAGCGGCCTGTTTTCCTGGGACTATCTCTACGATCTCTGCATTCATCAGGACGAATACTGGCAAATCTATCTGGAAAAATTAATGGCCGATGGTTACGAGCGCCAACAAGATGCCTGAGAATATTTATGGAAGATAACAACAACACGCATTTTGGCTATAAGCAGGTTCCCGTTAACGAAAAGGCCAAACATGTTGCTGAAGTCTTTCACTCGGTTGCCGGCCGTTATGATTTGATGAATGATCTGATGTCGATGGGCATTCACCGTCTATGGAAACACATTACCTTACAACAAAGCGGTGCGCGCCGGGGTGCCAAGATACTGGATATTGCCGGTGGCACCGGTGATTTAACTGCAAAATTTGCTGATATTGTCGGCCCAACCGGCAAAGTGGTGCTCGCCGATATCAATGTATCTATGCTCAACGTTGGCCGGGATCGGCTCACCGATAAAGGCAAAATCGGTAATATTGAATATGTCCAGGCAAATGCAGAAGCGCTGCCGTTTCCTGATAACAGTTTTGATGTCATCACCATCGCCTTTGGCCTGCGCAACGTCACAGATAAAGACAAAGCACTGCGTTCTATGCTGCGGGTATTGAAACCGGGTGGTCAATTGCTGGTCTTGGAATTCTCTAAACCTGCCGACTGGCTGACACCGATTTACGATACCTACTCGTTCAAATTATTGCCCAAGCTCGGTAAGATTTTTACCGGTGATGCCGATAGCTATCAGTATTTGGCAGAATCAATTCGCATGCATCCCGACCAACAGACGTCAAAAACCATGATGTCTGATGCCGGTTTTGAACGCTGCGATTTTTTTAATATGACAGCCGGCATTGTCGCGCTGCATCGTGGTTATAAATTCTGATGTTATTGCGTCCATTAGAGTTTGCCCTTAATCGGGCATTAGCTGCCGATGCCGATAGCCAAGCCAAACTAAATCAATTTGAGCAGCGAAGCATTCATCTGGATATCACCGATTTAAGATTATCGGTCTTTATTCAGTTCGAGAATAGCTCGTTAAAATTAGCAGATGGCCGTGATAAAACTGCGGATTTAATGATCGCCGCAGACAGCGCTGCGTTAATCAACGTCGCCCGTAATCCTGATAATCTGTTTTCGGCACAAATCAAAATTCTTGGCGATGTGCAGTTTGCCAAAAAATTGCAAGACTGGCTCAATGGCTTTGATTTTGACTGGGAAGCGCAACTGGCCAAAGTTACCGGCGATACGTTGGCCTATCCTATTGCCCAGGGCCTGCGTCAGGGATTTGGCTGGCTCAACGCCAGTGCTTTGAGTTTCCAGCAATCTTTGGCCGAATATCTGCGCGAAGAAAGCCGACTCTTGCCTGACAAAGCCGAAACCGATCATTTTATGCAAAACGTCGATAATTTGCAGGCCGCCGTTGACCGATTGGAAGCACGTATTCAAAGGCTGCAAAATAAACACCATCAGGATAAAGCATGAAATTCGGCCAAATCAGCAGACTTGTGCAAATCAACCGGGTATTTGCCCGTCATCGCCTTGATGAATTTATCCTGGCCATACATATGTTCCGGCCGCTGCGCTTTATCAGTTGGTTATCACCGTATCGCTGGCGTAAAGCCAGTCATCAACCACGCGGCGAAAGACTGCGACTGGCATTAGAAGATTTAGGGCCGATTTTTGTTAAATTCGGTCAGATTCTATCCACCCGACGTGATTTGCTGCCGGATGATATCGCCGATGAACTGGCAAAATTACAGGATCGGGTCGCGCCTTTTCCGAGCGAACAAGCACTTGCATTAATCCGGGCGGCGTATCCAGAAGATCAAATTGATCAATTATTTGCCAATATTGAAACCGATCCACTCGCATCAGCTTCAATTGCACAGGTACATGCCGCAACTTTGACCGATGGCAAACAAGTCATCATCAAATTAGTAAGGCCGGGCATTGAAAAAGTCATTCGCCGTGATGTCGATCTGCTTTACACCATGGCAGGTCTTGCCGAACGTTACTGGTCAGAAGGCAAACGGCTGCGCCCCCGAGAGGTCGTCGCCGAAATGGAAAAAAATCTTTTCGACGAATTGGATATGCTGCGTGAAGCCGCATCAGCATCACAATTAAAACGTAATTTCCCCGATGCCCGGTTACTGTATGTACCGGAAGTTTATTGGAATTTAAGCCGGCCAAATATTCTGGTACAGGAACGGGTGTTTGGTGTGCCGATAAGCGATATGCAGGCACTTTCCGCTAACAAGGTGGACTTCGAACGGCTGGCTGCAATTGGTGTTGAAATATTTTTCACGCAGGTATTTAAAGACAGTTTTTTCCATGCCGACATGCATCCCGGCAATATCCTGGTTGATGTCAGCGATCCTGCCAATCCTAGGTATATCGCCATTGATTTTGGCATTATGGGTACGCTGGCACCGGACGATCAACGTTATCTCGCCGAAAACTTTTTAGCGTTTTTTAACCATGATTACCGGCGTGTTGCTGAACTCCATGTGCAATCAGGCTGGGTACCTGCCGATACCAGGCTGGATGAGTTTGAATCTGCTATTCGTAGCGTTTGCGAACCGATTTTTGCCCGTCCGTTAAAAGAAATTTCTTTTGGCCAGTTATTGCTTCGGCTATTTCAAACTGCTCGCCGTTTTAATATGCAGATCCAACCACAGTTGGTTTTACTGCAAAAAACCTTGCTCAATATTGAAGGCCTCGGCCGGCAGTTATATCCGGATCTGGATCTTTGGCAAACTGCCAAACCGATTTTAGAAAAATGGATGCAGGAAAAACTTGGCTGGCAGGCGGCATTAAAATCCCTGCAACAGGAAGCGCCTACCTGGGCCGAAACGCTGCCAACCCTACCCCGTCAGCTTTATGAATTAACCCGTAAAGCCAATCAAGGCGAATTGCAGATGCAACTATCCTCACGTGATTTGCAAAATATTCGTCAGGAAATCCGTGACAGCGGTTATCGTACCGTGACTGCGATCGCCGGTTCTGCGTTTATTATTGGCGCGGCCATATTGAAAGGTCTGGATGGTTACACACCGTCGATGCTCGCTGGTCTGCCAGTGCTCAGTTGGGTGCTGGGTGTCTGGGGTGGCTTATTACTTTTTTTCAGTTTCAAAAAGCATAAATAATCATGTTTAAATGGATTGGCGTGGCGCTTGGCTTTGTTGTGTTTGGAATTGTTGGTGCGCTGCTAGGGTATTTTGCCGGCGCTGCAGTTGATCGCTTTCGTCAACTGGGCGCCGGGGGATTTAACCCGGGTACTGCTGCACAACGGCAAACGGTTTTTCTGGAAACCCTTTTTACTTTAAAAGGCTGGCTTGCAAAAGCAGATGGCGTGATCACGCAGGATGAAATTACGCATGTTGAGGCGTTCATCCAAAAAATTGGTATGTCAGCTGAACATCGTCAGCAAGCCATCCGATTATTTAAAACAGGCGCGGCTTCAGAGTTTAATTTAGCAGAGACTATGCAGCGCTTTAATCAGCATTGTGGACGAACAGCCAACCTTCGACACACGTTGATGGTTTACTTGATTGTCATGGCTATGTCTGATGGCACAGTCGACAAAACAGAGCAAACCACGCTGCAGCAAATCGCTGGCTATTTAAATTACAGTGATCGTGAATTTAATCAATTATTAAATATGGTCATTGGCCAGACACATTTTTCCGGGCCGTCCTCACAAACCAGTCAATCGGCTCTGGAAGATGCTTATCAGGCGCTGGGCGTCACTGCTGACAAAAGTAATCAGGAAATTAAACGCGCTTACCGCAAGTTAATGAGTCAATATCACCCCGATAAATTAATGGGTCAGGGTGTGCCGAAAGATATGATTGATGTGGCAACCGAAAAAACCAAAGAAATCCAACTGGCTTATGATCTCATCAAGAAACAGCGCAATATTTAATCGTTAAAACAGACCGCTGATAACCCCATCATCATCAATATCAATACGCTCACTAGCCGGATGTCGAGGTAAGCCTGGCATAGTCATAATATCGCCGCATAACACCACAACAAAACCGGCACCATGCGACAGACGCACATCACGAATGGTCAGACTGTGGTTTTCCGGCGCACCGCGTAATGTGGCATCGCTGCTGAACGAATAAGGCGTTTTTGCCATACATACCGGTAAATCACCATAGGCTTCGCCAAAGTCGCTGAGTTTTTTCATTACTTTTGGATCTGCCAATACCTGAGTTGCACCATAAAGTTTTTCTGCAACCATCTGAATTTTGTCCCATAACGGCATAGCATCCGGATACAACAACTGACAATCCTTACCGTTTTGCTGATCCAACATGTCAACCACCGTTTCCGCTAACTGCTGGGCACCGACACCACCTTCAGCCCAATGTCTGGCGAGTACCACTTTGCCGCCCATTTCAGTGACAGCTTGCTCAATCATGGCAATTTCACTGTCACGATCATGGATAAAGTGATTAATAGCCACAACGCACGGCAACTTGAACTGTTGCTGCAAATTATTCAGATGCCGTTTTAAGTTAGCCAGGCCTTTTTTAAGGGCTTGCGGATTGTCATCGGTAATTGATTTAACATCCATGCCACCGTGGTATTTCAAGGCTTTAACGGTTGCCACCAGCACGGCCATATCCGGGCGAATACCAGCTTTACGGCATTTGATATTGATGAATTTTTCGGCGCCCAAATCAGCACCAAAACCGGCTTCAGTAACCACATAATCGCCGAGTTTTAAGGCCATCTTGGTGGAAATCACCGAATTACAGCCGTGGGCAATATTGGCAAAGGGGCCGCCATGCACAAAAGCCGGATTATTTTCCAAAGTCTGTACCAAATTGGGTTTAATGGCTTCTCTCAACAAGGTGGTCATCGCACCCTGTGCCTGTAAATCACGTGCATAACGCGGTGTACCGTCAAAGCTGTAACCAATAAGAATATCGCCGAGACGCTGTTTCAGTTCAGCCAGCGAATTAGCCAGACAGAAAATTGCCATCACTTCTGAGGCAACGACAATATCAAACCGATCTTCACGGACAAAACCATTCGCCGGGCCGCCCATGCCGACAGTAATTTGCCGCAAAGCCCGGTCATTCATATCCATGACCCGTTGCCAGACAATTTTACGACTATCGAGCTGCAGCGGATTACCATGGTGAATATGGTTATCAATCATCGCCGCCAATAAATTGTGTGCCGAGGCAATAGCATGAAAATCGCCGGTAAAGTGCAGATTAATATCTTCCATCGGCACAACCTGCGCATAACCACCGCCGGCAGCACCGCCTTTCATGCCAAAACACGGGCCCATCGATGGCTCGCGCACGCAGACCACCGTTTTTCTGCCAATGCGGTTTAACGCATCGCTCAGACCAATGGTGGTGGTGGTTTTGCCTTCACCTGCTGGTGTTGGACTAATGGCTGTCACCAGGATCAGTTTGCCGTCAGGCTTATCAGCCAACTCGTCCATGACCTGCAAAGACACCTTGGCTTTATAGCGGCCAAAGTTATCAAGCTGCTCAGCAGACAGCCCAAGCCGTTCAGCCGCCAACTCGGTAATGGGTTGCATTTTGGCGTGTTGGGCGATTTCAATATCCGACATGCTGGGTTCCGTACTTGTTAAATCAGGAGTTAGCGCTTGTGCACGCATTATACGTGACTGACAAAAAGCTGCTCAGGGCTATTCGCCCCAACGGGCTTGAAGTTGGTGCTCAATACCAGCCTGGTCGAGGATCCGCGCCACCACAAAATCAATTACATCATCGAGTGTTTTCGGCCGGAAATAAAAACCGGGATTGGGCGGCATAATACAGACGCCGAGTCTCGCCAGTTTCAGCATATTTTCCAGATGAATCGCTGAAAACGGGGCTTCACGCGGTACCAGAATCAACTTGCGTTGCTCTTTCATCATGACATCTGCAGCACGGTTAATCAGATTATCACTGGCACCACAGGCAATGGCCGATAAAGTACCCATGGTGCACGGACAGACAATCATTACCGGCACCCGGTGCGAACCACTGGCCAGTGGCGATGACCATTGCTGTTCACCGTAAACCTGAATTTGTTCGGGCTGACAGGCAAATTCACTGACCAATTGTTTTTGAATATCACCAGCGCGCGCCGGTAATTTCCAGTCCAGTTCATCGGCCAGCACAATCCGGCCAGCAGCCGAAATCATTAAATGCACAGTCATCTGCTGTGCTAAAAGCTGCGCCAGCAAACGTCGTGAATAGGCGGCTCCGGATGCACCGGTAATGGCGATAGCAATTTGCTTAGCATCCGTCATTCAGCCAGGGCCTTCAGTAATTTGTCGTGAATACCGGCAAAGCCACCATTACTCATCACCACAATATAATCTCCGGCCTGCACATGAGCGGTCACTTGCCCCACCAATGCATCAATGTCATCACTGATCTTTAATTTGTCATTGAGGGTATTTTGCATATCGTTCAGTGACCAGCCTAACTGACTATCCTTGAATATAAAGATTGCATCGGCATCAACAAATGCCTGACCCAAAGTTTGTTGATGCACGCCCATTTTCATGGTGTTGGAGCGTGGCTCAAATACTGCTATCAGCCGCTTATTGCCGATATTGGCACGTAAGCCGGCAAGCGTGGTTTTAATCGCAGTGGGATGATGGGCAAAATCATCATAAACCCGGACACCACTGACTTCACCGCGTAATTCCAAGCGTCTTTTGACACCGCGAAATTGGCTTAACGCTTCAGCCGCATGGGGAACACTGACGCCAACATGATGCGCCGCCGCCATCGCAGCCAATGCATTTTGCACATTATGTTGCCCCAGTAATGTCCAATGGATTTCGGCTTGTTGGTTTTGATGTTTAACGGTAAACCGACTGCCATCATCGGCGCCGGCAATAATGTGCCAATCGGCCGCGTTATCCCCAAAACTCTGCTGTGGCGTCCAACAACCTTTTTGCAGTGTCGTTTCAATGGCTGGCACATGAGCCGGTTTAATGACTAAACCTTCTGCCGGCACCGTGCGAATCAAATGATGAAACTGCGTCTGAATAGCCGCTAAATCCGGATAAATATCAGCATGATCAAACTCCAGATTATTGATCACCAGTGTTCTTGGCCGGTAATGGACAAACTTGGCCCGTTTATCAAAAAAAGCCGTGTCGTATTCATCAGCTTCAATCACAAAAAACGGCGTTTCACCAAGCCGCGCCGATACGGAAAAATCAGTCGGTACCCCGCCAATCAGAAACCCTGGGCTCATACCGGCAACTTCCAGAATATGTGCCAGCATGCTGCTTGTGGTGGTTTTACCATGGGTACCGGATACGCCCAGCACCCAGCGGCCCTGTAATACATGCTCGGCCAGCCACTGTGGCCCGGATATGTAAGGCAACCCTTGATTCAGCACATATTCCACGGCCGGATTACCGCGACTCATCGCATTTCCCATCACCACCAGATCTGGGGCTGGCTGCATATGCGCCGGTAAAAATCCCTGCATGACATCAATACCAGCATGGGCCAGTTGATCACTCATCGGCGGATAAACATTTGCATCACTACCGCTGACTTTGATGCCCAATTCACGGGCCAGCATCGCGAGACCACCCATAAAGGTGCCGCAAACCCCCAAAATATGAATATGCATCAAGCGACTCCGGACATCACCAGCCCGCTGCCAATGATTGAAACAATTACATATAAAACCGTCCAGGCAACCGATACCGGCGCACTGCAATCCAAAGCACGCCGAAAAATATGCGCGGTAACCATCAGGCTCCACAACATCATCACCATCATGACTAGGAGCAGCACATTGGCCATTGGCTCAGTTTCATTGTATTGGTAAAACATTGCTAGAAATGGCATTACTGCAAGGCCCAGCAATACCCCGCAACCGGTCAGCGCCAGCAAGGTCTGATGCAATCGCGGCAAATGCTGGTAACCCCGCAAAATCAGCCAAACAAATGCTAATAAAATGATTAAATCCGCCAGACTTACGCTTAAGCTTAAGGTCCAGTTGGTATCGAGCAGATTAATCCCGATGCCCACCAACAAGTAGGCAAATACTGACCATCGCAACAAGCCGCTGCTCGCTGGCAGGTCTTCCGGACCGGCGCGAAACAGGCAAATATCGATTAAACGTAAAATGGTTGTCATGGCCGGCATCATAACTGTGTCTGAGACGACTGACAAAACCTTCCTGATAAGCGCCACAAAAAAGCCGGCTTTAACCGGCTTTTTTCAGCAACATTCGATGGGTTTAATCGTCGAGCGCTACACCCCAGGGGTATGACCCCACATCGATTACCTTGATCCGCTGCCGCTTCTCGGTATCTACTACAGACACCGTACCGCTGATGCCGTCTGCGCTGAACAGATATTTGCCATCTTTAGAAAGCGCCATGCCCCAAGTGCGCTCACCGACGGGCACATTGGCAATCATTTCCAATGACGCCGCATCAAGCATAGCAATTGAATTTCCGCGGCCAGTTGAAATATACAGCGTGTGACCATCCGGGCTGACGGCAATAGCCATTGGTTTGGCACCATCCACTTCAATGGGAATTTTTTTGACCACCCTCAGCGTATCAATACTGATTTTGCTGACTTCACGGCCAATTTCACTGGCCACATAAGCAAACTGGCCGTCATGACTAAATGCCAGACCGCGAGGCCGGGCCGCCACGACAATATTTGCCACCACACTATACGTATCGGTTTCAATAATATGCACCATATTGCTGGATTCGCTGCTGACGAGCGCATACTGGCCATTTGGCGAAATCGCAGCGCCTTCCGGTTCGATGCCGACTTTGACCACTGCAATTTTTTCATTGACCTGAGGATCAATAAACGTTGCTTCACCATCGTATTCACTAGCGGTTAAAAGAAAACCGTTGACGGGATTCACAGCAAAGGTTTCCGGTTCTTCACCAGTATCGATCCGTTTTATAATTTTCAGAGAATGTGGGTCTATAGCGACAATCTGATTATCGTCACTGGTAACCACATAAAGCAGTTTCTGGTCTTCAGAAAAACCAATTCCGCGTGGCCGTTTGCCAATCTCGATAGTTTGTTCGACTTCTAATGTGTCAGCGTTAATCACGGAAAGCGTGTTGTCACGCTCATTAGTGGCAAACAACCGATTGCTCGGGTCAGCCATCACTGGGGTGACAATAAGCAGTAACGTGGACATACATAGGTGTTTGACTAACATTACTTGTTTCCCAAAACTTACTCCGGTAATTTTACAGCACGCCTAATCATGATGTTTATTGGAGGCTTATTACGCTCAATAATTCCATAAACCCTGTATTAGCGCCCATCTATACCTGCTTGTCGCAATATTTTACTCAAGCTTTGCCAATAAACGCCGCTAATTTAATTATCAATTAACGGTGAATTACATGAAAACAAGTAGCCAAGAACTTGAGTTTCGCAATATCCTGCAGGGACTTGAAGAGTTTGCGACCTTTATGAGTTATCAGAGTGATTACTCAGGACTGCGTATTATCAGCGTCGAGACCGCAACAAATATTACCAATACAGAAAGCTATCACTCCGCTGATATTGTAAGTTTTCCTCTGCGCGTCAATTCGGGTTAAATTTAGCTGATAGCAGCAATAAAAAAGCCCGCAGCGCGGGCTTTTTTGATGGTGTTTAAACCTGACTGCCATCCGGGTTGACTGTGTCATCCCCTTCTTTTTCTGGTGGCATCAAATCAGTTTTACTGACACCCATCAGCAATACGCTGCTACCGGCAACATAAATCGACGAATACGTACCGATAATAATGCCGACCATCAAAGCCATGGCAAACCCATGAATCACGTCACCGCCAAAAATAAACAAGGAAAACACCACCAGTAACGTGGTCATCGATGTCATGATGGTCCGACCTAATGTGCCATTAACGGCAATATTGACGACTTCCGCCGGCGTCGCATTTCGCAATTTCAGGAAGTTTTCACGGATACGATCAAACACCACAATGGTATCGTTCAAAGAGTAACCAATCACCGCCAACATCGCAGCCAGAATAGTCAAATCGAACTGAATTTCTAATAGCGAAAAAAAGCCAACCGTAATCACCACGTCATGGATCAGGGCAATGACAGAGCTGATAGCAAAACGGTATTCAAACCGCAGTGCCACATAAATCAAAATACCAAACAACGCATAAATCATCGCCAAACCGCCGTCTTCGGCTAACTCTTCCCCGACTTGCGGACCGACAAATTCTACCCGTTTAACGTCCAGCACCGAAGTCGTTGTCTTTTCTAACAGAGCGACCACTTCATTACTGAGCGTTGCCATATTCTGACCTTCAATGACCGGCAAACGTATCAGTACATCACTGATTGATCCAAAGTTTTGCACCACTGCATCTTCATAGCCGTTATTTGCCAGCGTATCGCGAATGCCGCTTAAATCAGCTTGTTCTGGATAGGCAATTTCAATCATGGTACCGCCAGTAAAGTCGATACCAAAATTCAAGCCTTTGGTCACAATCGAAAAAACCGAAACGATCAGAAGTAATGCTGAAATAGCCAGGGCAAATTTACGCACCCCGACAAAGTTGATATTGGTTTCTTTACTTAACAAATGCATGGCGAGGCCCTTAAATAGACAGCTTCGGCCGATGCTGACGACCGTAAATTAGATTGATTATCGCGCGGGTGCCCATGATCGCCGTAAACATCGACGTCAGAATCCCCAAGGACAAAGTTATGGCAAACCCTTTAATGGTGCCGGTACCAAAACCAAACAAAACCACGGCGGCAATCAGTGTCGTCACGTTAGCATCGGCAATCGTCGAAATTGCTTTGTCGTAACCAGCACTGATACTTGCCTGCGGGCTATTGCCCAGATTCAGCTCTTCACGGATCCGCTCGAAAATAAGCACGTTGGCATCGACGGCCATACCGACGGTCAATACGATGCCGGCAATACCTGGCATGGTTAAGGTCGCCTGCAGCATCGAGAGCAGAGCCACCAGCAACACTAAATTCACTGCCAGCGCCAGATTGGCAACCAAACCAAATAAACGATACCAAATAGCCATAAACACCAGAACCATGGCCAAACCAATCATCACTGACTTAAAGCCCTGATCGATATTTTCCTTACCCATGCTCGGGCCGACAGTGCGCTCTTCGACGATTTCAATCGGCGCTGCCAATGCACCTGCACGCAATAATAATGACAAGTCACGGGCTTCTGTCGTGCTGTCAAGACCGGTTATCTGGAATTTCTTACCGAGCTGATCCCGAATCGTAGCAACGCTGATAATTTCCGGATACAGCTTACGGACCCGGACTTCTTCTCCGTCGACCGTTTCCATTTCTGATTTGGATTCAATAAACACCACGGCCATTGGATTACCGATATTGTCGCCGGTAATATTGGTGAAAATCCGTGCACCTTTACCATCCAGAGTGACGGATACAGCCGGTGAACCCGTTTGACCATCCAACGTAGAGGCTGCATTAATCACATGCTCACCGGTCAGCATAACCCGTTTGTTGAGTAAGTACGGTGTGCCATCACGGTGATAGAACAATTCGGAATTAGCCGGTACCCGGCCATTTATGGCATCACGGGCATCATTTTCAAAATCGACCAAACGAAATTCCAATGTCGCCGTGGCACCCAGAATTTTCTTGGCCTGCGCAGTATCCTGCACGCCCGGCAATTGCACTACGATACGGCTTTGACCCTGTTGCTGCACGGTCGGCTCGGCAACACCCAACTCATTAATACGATTTCTTAACGTGGTAATATTTTGCTGTAACGCCAGATTTTGCGTTTCCCTGAGCGAAGCTTCAGTCATGGTCAATTGCAGCGTTGGCTTATCTGCATTTTCGTCGACGGCAACATTGACATCCGGATATTCGCTACCAATTAGCTGGGCAGCTTTATCGCGCTCATCGGCATTCCGGAAACCTAAATAAAGGATGTTACCGGTAACCTCGACGCGGGAATAACGAATCACCGCTTCGCGCAGCAGTAAACGGGCATCGTCAGCAATGCCGGTCAGCGCTTGCTTTTGCACAGCATCCATATCCACTTCCATCAGGAAATGTACACCGCCACGCAAGTCCAGCCCCAGATTCATTGGTTCGGCACCCAGCCCCAAAAGCCACTGTGGTGTGGTTGGGGCCAAATTCAAAGCAACAATAAAGTCTTGCTCAGCCAAGTCACTGGCAATCAGCTCACGCGCTTTTAATTGACTGTCAGCATCACTGAAGCGTACCAAAAGACGATTATCTTCCAGGGTCAGCCCTTTGTATTGGATGTCGGCATCTTTGAGTTTTTGCTCAACATTTTCAGCAAGTGTATTGTCAACGCTGGCCAGCCGGCCGGCAGATATCTGCACTGCTAAATCGTCGCCATATAAATTCGGCATGGCGTACAGAATTGCCGTTAAAATCACTGCCAGTAACAGCAGGTTTTTCCAAAGCGGATATCGGTTCATTGGTTTTTTTCCAGATTGTCTCACCGCCTGTCAGACAGGCGGTGTCAGTCAATGGTTTATAACTTTTTGATCGTGCCTTTTGGCAATACAGAGCTGATGGCTTCACGGCGTACTTTGACATCAACATTGTCAGCGATTTGGACAGTAATTGCGTTATCGTTGATGTCGAGAATTTTGCCCATCAAGCCACCATCAGTAACTACTTCGTCACCTTTGGCCAGTGATGATTGCATCGCGCGGTGCGCTTTGGCGCGTTTTTGTTGTGGACGGATTAGCATCACATAAAACAGCACCAACAAAATAATTGGAAATGCGAAATCCAGCAGGCCCGGACCTTGTGCCGCGGATGCGGTTTCAGCAAATGCCGGTGAAATCAAAAAATCCATGGTTTATCCTCAGTCAGGTCGTCAAAAGATTGCGATTATGCCACAGTCCGATAGCGTGGTGATAGCAAGCAACTCAGCCCGGCGTTTGACCACGCAGCGTGTAAAATGCCTGGCGGAATTCCTGCAAACATCGATTTTCGATAGCGTCACGAATACCACGCATCAATGTTTGGTAGTAATACAGGTTATGAATGGTATTCAGTCGCGGGCCGAGCATTTCACCGGTGCGGTCTAAATGATGTAAATAAGCGCGACTATAATTCTTGCAGGTATAACAATCACAATATTGATCCAGTGGCCCGGTATCGGTTTTAAATCGACTGTTGCGGATTTTGATAACCCCTTCATGAACAAATAAATGGCCATTACGAGCATTACGAGTGGGCATCACACAATCAAACATATCGACGCCAAGACTCGCCGCTTCCATTAAATCTTCAGGCCGGCCAACCCCCATCAGATAACGCGGTTTATCTGCTGGCATTTTGTCGCTCAAGTGGTTCAGAATGCGCAGCATATCCTCTTTGGGCTCACCAACCGATAAACCACCAATGGCATAACCATCAAAACCGATGTCAGTCAGTCCAGCCAGCGATTCATCACGTAAATGCTCATGCATACCGCCCTGAACAATGCCAAATAAAGCCGACTGATTATCACCATGGGCATCTTTACTACGTTTCGCCCAGCGCAACGATAAGCGCATCGATTCGGCTGCGGTGTGTACATCCGCCGGATAGGGTGTGCATTCATCAAAAATCATCACAATATCGCTGCCCAACGCACGTTGCACCGCCATCGATTCTTCCGGGCCCATAAAGACTTTGTCACCTGATACCGGTGAACGAAAATGGACGCCTTGCTCCGTAATTTTGCGTAAATCACCTAAACTAAACACTTGAAAACCACCGGAATCGGTCAAAATTGGCCCATCCCAGCGCATAAAATCATGCAGGTCGCCATGGCGACTGATAATGTCGGTCCCGGGCCGCAACATCAGATGAAAGGTATTACCGAGCAGAATTTCGGCACCCGTCGTTTTGACTTCTTCGGGGGTCATGGATTTCACCGAACCATAGGTACCAACCGGCATAAATGCCGGCGTTTCAACACTGCCACGGGCAAATTGCAAACGACCGCGGCGTGCTAAACCATCTTGCGCCAGATGTTCAAATTTCATGCAAAATACTCTGAAAAAATTGCCGCACAGCATAGCATTTTCGCGATTTTTAGCGGTAAATTCCGCGTTTCCCTGCCCATTGCGGTAGGATCTGTCAGCATATTAATAGCGAGCGCCGTCATGTCTGATCCGAAAATTATCGTTGCCATGGATTATCCAGATGCTGCTGCAGCGTTGCAGCTTGCTGATCAACTGGATCCAAAGCAATGCCGGCTGAAAGTCGGTAAAGAGTTATTTACCCGCAGCGGCCCGGCGGTGGTTGAGAGATTACAGCAACGTGGCTTTGAGATTTTTCTGGATCTGAAATATCACGATATACCCAACACGGTCGCCAAAGCCTGCGCGGCTGCGGCCGATCTCGGGGTTTGGATGGTCAACGTACACACTTTGGGCGGCAGCGCCATGATGCGCGCTGCCCGTGCTGCACTCGGTGACCATCCGCAGTCACCATTTTTGATTGGTGTAACGTTATTAACCAGTATGGATCAGAACACTTTTACCGAAATTGGCCTCAGCGGCAGTATTGAATCAACCGTATTAAAACTGGCAAAAATGGCCGCCGATAGCGGATTGGACGGCGTGGTCTGTTCGGCACAGGAAACAACGGAATTGCGCACGCAACTGGGTGCGTCATTTCAATTAGTAACACCGGGTATTCGTCCTGCTGGCAGTGCCGCCGATGATCAGCATCGCACCATGACACCATCGGCCGCTCTGCAAGCAGGCAGTCACTATCTGGTGATTGGCCGGCCGATCACGCAAGCGTCAGACCCTTTAGCCGCGTTAACAGCGATTAATCAGACTTTGTTAGTATAAAGCGTCCAAAAAAAAGCCCGCTGAGCGGGCTTTTTTGTAGTGCAAATCCTTTAAATCTTGAATTTTGCTGAAGCTTCCTGCAACTGCGCCGACAGACCACTCAGGGTATCAACAGCTGCTGACGTTTCTTGGGCACCCTCAGCGGTATGGTCGGCAATCTGACTGATTTCGACAATACCGCGATTAATATCTTCAGCGACTGACGATTGCTCATTGGCAGCACTGGAAATCTGTGCACTCATTTCGTCCATAGTGCTAATCATAGCGGTGATGGTATCCAGTGCCGCGCCTGCACTCTCAGCCATTTCTACACTGTTGCGTGCTTTTTCGCGGCTGTCATTCATGACCTTAACTGCTTCACGGGCACCGACTTGCAGACGACCAATCATCTCTTCAATCTCATGGGTCGATGACTGGGTACGCGACGCCAGAGTCCTTACTTCATCAGCGACCACGGCAAAGCCACGACCATGCTCACCAGCACGAGCTGCTTCAATAGCCGCATTCAAAGCCAGTAAATTGGTTTGTTCGGTGATACCACGAATCACGTCAATAATCGCGCCGATATTATTGATATCCGCTTCCAGACTGCTGATCGTTTCTGCAGCTTTTTCAACTTCACCGGCCAACGAATCTATTGAATGCATGGTTTGCAGCACAACTTTTTTGCCAGCTTTGGCTTCACTATCAGCATTACGGGCAGCATCTGCAGCATTTGAAGCTGTACGGGCAACTTCCTGAACCGAGGCCGTCATTTCGTTCATGGCTGTCGCCACCTGATCGGTTTCTGCCTGCTGCTTTAGTACGCCACTGACCGTTTCTTTACTTATCACTGCCATATTCTGTGTTGCAGTATTTAACTGATCAACACCACTGGTCAGAGTCTGCACCAAATTCGAGACATTTTTACGGGCGCTGTCGAGCTCAAACGCCATCCAACTAAAATCACTTTTGCCAGAAATGACGATTTTCTGGGTCAAATCACCTTTTTTGATATTCTGAATACCGGTCACCAATGTGGTGGCACGCAAATCGCCAAAGCGGCCAATGACATGTGCGAGATACATGACAATGGCACTGGCAACAACGATGTAGCCAACAGTAATTTGCCATTGTGTCGCATTAGCAAGCTGCGCCGTCTGTAAATACCAGCCCAATAACGCGAAAAGCAACAGGCCAATGATGCCAAAACCGGCAACGATGTACATGCGCTTTCTAAGCGAGTAATTTTCTAATTTAAACACGGTCATGTCTCCAAATGTGACTGCATATTATATTGTTATTTTATGCGTACAAGCTGACGCCAGTACTATGCTCATTGATATCGGGTTCAGTAGTGGCAGGCAGCTCATCATTTATATCGTCCAATGGAACCGATACTTGAGCCAAATGACCGTTTTGCATACTTGTTTCATCTTCAGAAGCTTGCTGGTCGGGATGATCCTGCTGCCCCACTTCACTGTGTGTCAGCGATAGGCCATTCTCCGCCAGACTCTCTCTGAACCTTGGCATAGCTTGTTCCAGCGCTTCTCGCGTCGCAGCATTTTGTGCCAGAAAGGTAACACTGGCCTGATCGTTATTGATCGTTAAACGCACGTCCACCGAGCCTAAATTCGCGGGATTTAAACGCAGTTCAGCTTGCTGAACACCTTCACGGGCCATCCACACTACCCGACTGCTGACCACCCGTGACCAGGCAGCACTATTAAGCTGAGGCTGCACATCCATAGCAATTTGTGGCGAACTGGCTGCACTTACTTGCCCAGGCGCACTGGCAGACGGCGTCAATGCAGTCACCAATCCCGCTGGTGTGCGGTTGTCATTGCTACGCTGTTGCCCCGGCTGGATCTGCCGGATCAGTTCGGCTACCTGAGCATTTGACTGCGGCTTATTGTCTGCGTTGAGCAGGAGGTTTTGCAAGCTGGTTTTTAAGGTTTGTCCATTACTATCGTCACTGCTCGTTTTCTGACTGATGGCCTGCAAAATATCTGCACGTATCGCTGATTGTGCCGCGCCATCTTTTTTCAAAATATCCGCAAAGCGGGTAAGCCCCTCTACGTCGACAATTTCGATATCACCTTCAGCATTAAGAACCGGTGTCAAATTTTGCATAACCGCTTTGCTCTGGACATCGCCTTCAGCATCAGGCACCGCCGCCAGATTTTGCATGACCGTGTTGCTCTTGGCAGCGTCTTCAGCTATCACCGCATTGGGCTGCGCTTTGGCACTGGTTGATAAGGTCATGGTGACTTTATCCGTTGCCGCATTTTTTATTGCCGGCGCTGCCACATTAACAACCACTGTTGATGGCGCATTATCATCAGTTTCCGTGCTGTCGGTAACTTGCTCAGATTCGGTATCGGCAAGATTCTCAGCTGATTCAACTGCTTGTTCAACATTCTCAGCTTTTACCGCTTTGTCACTTTCTTCGGCAGGCGGCAATTTTTTGCCTTCTTCGCTGGCAGTTACTGCCGCTTCATCGGATTTACGGACATTTTTATCGTGGCGCTCCTGACGATCTGAAATTTTCTGTGCACGATTACTGCGATCCGTTTCAGCTTTGCCATTGTCCTGCACTTGCTTTTCCAAAGCCCGGCTGAAGCCATTGTCATCGTTGGTCGATATGACTTTGGTGCTCTCATTTGCCGGCTTACTGGCAGCAACCTCGGTTTTAATAGTCAGCGGTGCATTCATCTGGCGTCCTCAAATACTTTCGGGGTGGTCTGACCTGAATATGCAAACCAGATGCCAGCTTTATAAATATTCAGGAAGATTGCGGATCGCTCAGTGACAGTTGCAGCGCGCTGCTCACTAAACGCAGCTCTTCGAGATCGGCCAGCAAGTTCTGCGCTGCCGGCCCCCGGCTTGCAGTAAGGCTTAGCTGCGTGATGAGGCGTTGTTGTTGTGCCAGTAGATCAGCAATGTGCGGCGACAATACATTGTCTGCGGCGCTTGCCGTCGGCACTTTAACATCATCAGCATAGTACATAATGCCAGTAGCGTAATGCAGTAGTTGTCGCCAGGCAGCGCTGACTCTGCTGGCATTATTCTCATCCAGACACGCCGATATCACCACCAGCCAGGTCTCTATGAACGGCGCAAACATCTCTTCGCTGACGCCATATTGCTGGTGCCGTTCGCCAAGCGCCTGAAAATAACTGTCAATTAACATCGGTTGATTGAGATTGGTCACAAGTAAGGTCATCGCCGCCAGCAATTTTTGCTGCTGACCGGCTGCATCGGCATCCTCAAACAATCTGAATAAGTCCGGATGCTCTGCCGCCAGTCGCTGATAAAACTGCTCGGTTATCGATGGTGTCACCGCCAGCAATTGAGAAAAACTGCGCTCGATAAGCGCGATCTGATCGTTATCTGGAAACATGGGAATCGTCATCAACTAGTCCTGCCGGCTAATAAATCCTGCGCCAAAGATTGATAAACTGTGGTTTGTGCTTCATCAGCTTCATAAATCATAGTGCGTAGCAACCGCTTGGGGAAATACTGATTGAGGGTCGCCGCTAACTGCTCAACATATGCATTGCCACGCGGCAAACGATTCAAACATAACCATACCCGTAGCGGTACGCTGCGCCGCTGACTGACCCGGCGAATGACAGGCAGCATATCAAGCATGCCTTGCATCGCCGGCGCATCACCGGTGACCGGTAACAACATATCGGATGCTACTAATACGGCATTACTACCCAGCAAACCCGACACTGCAGCACAATCCAGAAGTAACACATCAAAATCAGCAAAAGTGCCGGCTGACAGATGATTTAATAATTGCCGGCCCCGCGTCATTTTATCTGTTGGCGATTTATCAAAAGCAGCCAGATCCTGACCGGTGCCAATTAAGGCCAAACCATCAGTAATGGCCAGTAATACCTCGGGAAGTGATAGCGTGCCTTGCAAAAAGTCACTCAGGCCCGGTTGGTTAGACGGCACCTGAAAACTGCGACTTAAATCCGCCTGAGGATCCATGTCGATCAATAATACCGATTTACCCTGCGCCGTTAACGCATAGGCCAGATTGGCGGTTATAAAGGTTTTACCGACATCATGCGTCTGGTTCATGACGGCAACCACTCTCGGGGTTATTGCCATCAGTCTGCCGCCCCAGCCAGCAATTGTATGAGTGCCGGCGCGGTTAATAATTTGTAGTGTTTGTCGTCGATAACTATCGCATTCTGTTCGGGTACGTTATTCGTCAACACCGCGACATCATCACTGAGCAATCCTAATTGTTGTTTTTCACCAATACTGATGATCAGACAATTCCCCGCTTGTTCAGCTAAATCACCAGTCACGGCAGCCATATCCAACATGGGCAGCGCCTCACCGGCAAAACTGAATAAACCGGTAATGCCCGCCGGCGCATCAGGCAAAACAGCACAAGCAAAAGCTGATAACTGACAAACAAGTGCATCAGCAGCTACTGCAAAATTTTCTCTGCCGCGTCGAAACAGTAGCCACTGTGATGATGGATTCATTTGCGCTCACCAAAAACTTGTTGCCAATTCAGCCACAGGGCAGGCTGCAATCCGCCATTAGTTGCCAATGCCACCACGCCCGGCAACGGCTGATAATGACGCTGAACATCACTAAGCAAATACTCTGCCGGAAGCAACAGCTTATCCACCCGCAGCAGATGCTGCCGGCCATTCACACGAATAACCAGTAAACGGCTGTCTTCAGGCACCGGGCCAACCAGTTTTAAGCGTTGTCTGATATCCCATAGCGGCCACCACTGCTGCTGGTATTCAACAAATTCACCGCGACCGCTGATCTGGCGTAGTGGCAAACTGTTCGCAGGCAAATCGGCAATAATGCCGTCCGGCGACAGCACAAATAACTGATCGGCTACCACCACGGCCTGAAGTACTTGCAAGCTTTGCGGCAGCGGTATGTTGATATGGAACGCACACCCGCTATTATCTGAGACCACCCTGATGTGTCCTCGCAACTGCTGGATATGCTGACGCACCAGATCCAGCCCAATCCCCCGGCCGGCTAATAAATCTGGCGTACGGGTCGTGCTCAGCCCCGGCTGAAAAATCAACTCGTGAATATCGGCACCGGTGTTTTCACCGGCCGCGGCAAGAATTTTTTCGCTTTGCAAACCACAGCCATCATCATAAAAATGCAGCTTCAGCTGTAAGCCCTCCAGAGATTGCTCAATACCAATTTGGCCCTGTGGCGATTTGCCGGCAGCACGTCGCACATCAGGTAATTCAATACCATGGGCAATCGCATTACGCAGCAGTTGAATCAGTACATCATTGATAAAATCCAGTGTCCTTGCAGGCACCCATATTGGCTGTGTTGGTAGTACCAGAACCGCTTCCTTGCCGGTTTGCTTACAGATGGTTTGCAACAAGCCCGGCAGTCGCTGGTAAGCCGTGCTTAATGGCTTTAGTATCAGTTTTTGCAAATCAAGATAATTTTGCGATTGCGCTAATTGCAATTGATCCAAACGATTTTGCAACGCCACCGGCAAACAATCAGCAGCTTGTTTTAACGCCTGCAACCAGCCCAGCTGCTGCTGATGCCTTCGCATAATGTCATTGAGTGGCATTTGCCGCGAGGATTCTAGCGGCAGCATTGGCGACGGCATTTCGGTCAAGGCAGTTATATTGATCTGACACAGCTCTTTAACCCAATCAAACAGTTGCCAGAGGCTTTGTTCATCAACACCTGTTTTTAGCGTTATCTGCCAGCTTAAATACGGTTGGCTGGCATCAAAATCAGCAAAAACCGGTAATTGACTGGTGTCGGCAAGCACCGTCATCTCACCCAGCTGTTGCAGCTGTTTCAGGTAATGCAGCGGATCCTGGCCATTGGCAAAAAAGCCCGGTAACGGTTTGAAATCAATCCGCCAAAGCTGATCAACAGTTGCCGTGATGTGCTCAGTCACACTGTTCGAGGGCATTTGGACAACGCAATGAACACTGTGCAAAATGTCATGCAGCCTGGCCAGCGTTTGACTGATCGCAATAGCCTGATCCAGAGACATTGCTGAATTTTGTTGATTAAGCTGTGTTTCCAGCTGATGACAACAATCGGCGGCAGCGGACTCGTCAAAGCTTGCTGCCATGCCTTTTAGCTGATGCAGTTGCCGCAACATCTGGCCGCGCCACTGTATATCGCCCGGCTGCGGATGCTGCCAGTCCTGCTCGATTTGCATCAGCAATTGCCGGCTTTCTTCAATAAATAATGCTGATTGGCCAGCAGCCTGCTCCGTCATCGTCATGCCGGCTCAGCTCAGCAACCTGTCGATAGTCATCAGTAATTGCTGGGCATCAACTGGTTTTCTTAACCAACCGGTCGCACCGGCAGTTTTTCCCAATTGCTTTTTTTCCGGCGCATCTTCAGTCGTCAGCAAAAGCATGGGTGTGTGCTGGTAAGCCGGCTCGGCGCGCAGCGCCTTGATAAGCCCCGGCCCATCCAGTTGTGGCATATTAAAATCACTGAGAATCAAATCGAAAGTATATTGTTGTGCCAGTTCAAAAGCGGTGCGGCCATCCTCAGCACTAACCACCTGATGACCGGCATTTTGCAGCGTAATCATCAACATTTGCCGTAAAGATGCAGAATCATCAACGCTTAAAATGACCGCCATGGTTACTCCCCAATTGCCGTTTCAATGCCCGCCAGTTCCAGACCAGCAAGATCAAATGCTTGTCGTACCGATTCCGGCAATGGTTGCCAGTTTAGTGTTACTTGCAGACGCGCTGCTTCTCTGGCAAAGCAGCATAATAATTGTAAACCGGCCGTATCGATGCGTGTCACTGCGTGCATGTCGATATTTAATGCTTCATTGTCCAGCAGCAGGGTCAATAATCGTATATACCAGTCCGGTGTCTCGGCAATGGTCAGCCGTGAAGCAAATTGCACTGTTTGTATTTCCGGCTCAGTCATACAGATCTTATCGGCCGGAAGTGACTTTTCCGCAGTCGGATTTGCGGCTTTTTATCTCAGGGCTGTTTGCGACGCCATAACTGTGCACTGAATTCATCGGTAAGCATTTGTTCACGCCGCTGCTGTTGCTGCATATCCTGCTCTTGGTAACGCTCCATTAGGGTTTCCATGGCTTGCTGCTTGCTGCGTGCTTGTAACCAGATTTGTTGTTTATGCTGAGATTGACCCAGATACTGCCGAACCTGTGATTCCTGCAACTGAATCGCCTGATCCAACTGCACCAGAAAACTGCGCAGTTCAATGGCCTTACGCGCTGACATGACCTGTGGATCGGCGCTGCGAAAGCGCTGCAAATAAACCTGCCGGTAATGCTGCAAATCCTGCAATTGCTGTTGTTCCTGATGCAGCAATCGATTGGCATCAGCCAGTTGCAGCTGAGCTTTCTCGACTTCCCGACGGGCCATATCAATGACTGGAATCAGCTTTTGGGCACGTGCCATAGACTATTTGTCCGGTAATTAGCGTGTATTTGCTGCCCGCGACGGCGGGTTGGCAGCTGCGGGCGGCGCCTGCAAGGTTTGTTGCAGATTATTAACGCTCTGTTGCCAATCATGCGCTTGATGCATGTCCTGTTTCAATAAATTACGTAATTTCGGAAACATCTGAATCGCATGATCAATCTGCGGATCACTGCCAGCGCTGTAGGCACCAATATTGATCAGATCCTGATTTTGCCGGTAGGTGGCGTAAATTTGTTTGAATAGTTGCGCCTGTTGCAGATGGTTGCTGTCAACCACTTGTGGCATAACCCGACTGATTGACGCTTCTACATCTATTGCCGGATAAACACCGGATTCAGCCAGTTGCCGCGATAACACAATATGGCCATCGAGAATCGCACGTGCTGCATCGGCCACCGGATCTTGCTGGTCATCCCCTTCAGTCAAAACCGTGTAGATAGCCGTGATCGAACCTTTGCCGGCTTCACCATTACCGGCACGTTCGACTAACTGCGGCAATAATGAAAACACTGAGGGCGGATAGCCTTTAGTGGCCGGTGGCTCACCAATAGCCAGAGCAATTTCCCGTTGCGCCTGTGCATAACGGGTCAAGGAATCCATCAGCAATAAAACCTGTTTGCCTTGGTCACGAAAATACTCGGCGATACTGGTCGCCAGCATCGCACCATGCAAACGCATCAGTGGCGAATGATCAGCAGGTGATGCCACCACCACTGCCCGCTTTAAGCCAGTTTCGCCGAGAATATCTTCGATAAACTCTTTAACCTCACGACCCCGCTCACCAATCAGCCCGACCACGATGACATCAGCTTCAGTAAACCGCGTCATCATACCCAGCAACACACTTTTACCGACGCCACTGCCAGCAAACAGGCCCATCCGCTGACCACGACCCACACTGAGTAAAGCGTTAATGGCCTGCACGCCGACATCTAAATGCTGCCTTATCGGCGCTCTGGCCAGTGGATTGATCGGCTGACCATGCAACGGCACCCGATCTTTGACTTTCAGAGGCCCTTTACCATCCAGCGGTTTACAAGCGCCATCAACTACCCGACCGAGTAATGCCTCGCCAACCGGAACCTGTGAATCACTGCGTATTGGACGGACTTTGGCATTAGGTACTAAACCCCGCATATCGCCGGTTGGCATCAAATACAGGGTTTCGTCATGAAAGCCGACGACTTCCGCTTCGACCGGCTGCTGACCTTTGGCATGAATTTCACAACGGCTACCTATAGGCGCCTGAAAACCAACCGCTTCCAGGGTCAGACCAACCATTCGGGTTAAACGCCCTTCAACAGCAACGGGGGAACTGTGATCGGCCCGTTCCAGTCGCTGTTGATAATCACTGAGCTGCTGGTGCCAGCGCGTGGCGCCGAATTTATTCGGCTGGGTCACGTCGTTCACCCAACATTTTTTCGATTAACCGCGAAAGGCGCGCCTCAACTGTGGCATCAACGCTGGTGTCCGCAGTTTCCAATCGCACGCCACCGCGGGTCAATAACGGATCTTCAAGCCACTGCCAGCGATCATCATCATGATCCAGTGCCAAACCGGCCTTCACCAATTCAACATCTTCTGGGTGCAAAAAAACTTTTAGTTTGCGGTCATTTATTGGCAAGGCAGCCAGTGCCGCACGCATGGCATCAATGACCAGCTCTGGCTGTAATTGCAACTCATATTGAATAAATTGCTGCGTCAGCGTTTGCACCAGTTGCAGTAAGTCCTGCTCGACCTGATCATCCAATGCCAATAACGGTGAATTCAGATGTTCGATCAATTGTTGCCATTGTGCCACTTGCTGTTTGATATGTTTTTGGCCTGCGGCGATGCCAGCGTCATAGCCTGATTTGTGGCCTTCTTCATAACCATTTTTAAAGGCTTCCTGACGGGTTTCTTCATGCAGTTTTTCAATGGCGGCAACGGTCAGCGGCTTATGTTTACCCTGCTCAATATCTTCCACGGATACCATGCGGGGTGCTTCCCAGCGCTGATAGGCACTGGCCAGCTCATCAGCGGACAACACATCAGTTTGCTCAGTCGTTACAACATCATCAGATGAAGTCATCGCCACCACCACCGCCTAAAGCGATCTCGCCTTTTTCAGACAAGCTGCGGGCTGTGGCCAGAATCGCTTTCTGGGCGCTTTCCACGTCACTGACCCGAACTGGCCCCATCGCCTCCAGATCATCACGCAGCATTTCAGCTGCTCGCTGCGACATGTTTTTCAAGAATTTTTCCTTGAGGTTATCGTCAGCACCCTTCAGAGCCATCTGCAATTGATCCGACTGAATTTCGCGCATCAGTACCTGCATACCGCGATCATCCACATCAATAAGGTTATCGAAGACAAACATCAGATCTTCGATATTTTGCCCCAGATCAGGTTCCGCTTCTTTGATTTTCTCCATGATAGCCGCTTCGGTGGTGCCATCAACAAAATTGAGAATGTCGGCTGCCGTTTTTGGCCCACCGACAGTCGCTGTCTGGGTGCCGGCATTACCGGAAAATTGTTTTTCGAGAATTTCGTTAAGCTCATTCAATGCCGCTGGTTGCACACCATCCAGCGTCGCTATGCGCAGTAGGATAGTTGCCTGGTCCCGTTCCTGAAACATTTTCAGGACTGCCGCAGCCTGATCCGGATCCAGAAATGAGCAGACAATCGCCACAATTTGCGGATGTTCCAGCCGAATCACTTCATAAATACCCCGGGCATCCATCCATTTGAGCTGATCAAGGCCGTTAGTGTTTCCGCCGGACAAAATCCGATCCAGTAAACTGCCGGCACGATCTTCACCCAGGGCACCCACCAGCATCTTACGAACGTAATCATGGGAACCGATACCCAGTCCCGTTTCCTTTTCGACGGTATCGACAAAGTTACTCATGACATTTTGTACTTCGTCACGGCTAACATTGGTCAGCGTTGCCATGGCCGCGCCAACTTTTTGCACCTCTTTCGGGCTCATATGCTTGAGCACCAGTGCAGCGTCGGCTTCACCAATGCTGCGTAAGAAAACGGCGGCTTTTTCAGTGCCAGTCAATTTTCGGCTTTGTTCCGCCATCAGGCATCACTCGCTGTCCAGTTTTTTACCACCTGGGCGACCAGGGCCGGATCCTGTTGCACCAGACTGCGTACATTATTCAGATTGGCTTCCATCTGCTCAGAACCAGACGTTAGTTTAGCAATGTCTTCATTACGTGCGCCAGCGGCGACGGCTTTACGGGCCTCATCAGAAGCCGCCTCATTGTTTGACTGATTAGGCAATCCAGCCGGTGCTTTATTCAGATCTTTAAAAGCAGGCCGCAACACACCAAAGATTAAGAACAACACCACCAGTGCGCCAAGAACTTGTTTACCTAAATCCCATACCCAGGCCTGTTCCCAAATCGGTACAGCTGGCAATGGCTCTGCTTCAATCGGCGCTTTAAACGGTGCGCTAACCACATTCAAGCTGTCGCCGCGCGCTTCGTTAAAACCAACGGCATCACGGACCAATGAATTAATACGATTCATTTGTGCTTCAGACATCGGGGTTGCCTCACCCGCAGCATTGACGGGCTCATCTATCAGCACGGCCACATTCAGCTTACGAATATCTCCGGGCGCCAGACGGCTATGGCTGATAGTCCGATCCAATTCATAGTTACGGATGGTACGGCTGCTGTTAGAGCCGGGGATCACCGCTGGTGCCTCGGCTTCGCCTTCTGCAGCTTCATCAACGGCCTGTTCCGGTGCAATACCACCACCGGGCGGCTGATTTGCCAAAGCACCGGGAATACCACCCGCACCCGCGCCGCCAACCCGCTCATCTTCGGTGAGTTGTTCACTGCGAATTGCAGCTAAATCAGGGTTATAACTCTCGGCAGTTTGCTCGGTCATAGTGAAATCAACATCGGCCACCACTTGCGCACGCACACCTTGCAACCCCACCATCGGGGCCAGAATATCTTCAATTCGGCGAATATAGCGCTGTTCTAATTTTTGGGTGTATTCCAGCTGACTATCGCTGAGCGCAATATTGGCATCGCGCTCTGGCTGGCTCAATAAATTACCGCGTTGATCGACAACGGTGACATCACTGCTGTTCATATTCGGCACACTGGACGCCACCATATGCGTCACTGCAGCAATGTGACCGCGTTCCAGACTACGGCCGGCATATAAATTAACGACGACAGATGCCGTTGGCGGACGCCGCTCGCGAACAAATACCGATTGTTTGGGGATCGCCAGATGTACCCGGGCACTGCGTACATTTTGTAATTCACTGACCGAACGCGCCAACTCTTGCTCCATCGCCCGCTGATAACGCGCCTGCTCAATAAACTGACTGGTACCAAAACCCTGTTCTTCATTCAGCATTTCCATGCCTTGAGCTGTGCTGCGTGGCAACCCCTCTGCTGCCAGCTTTAAACGCAGGCTTTGCAAATCGGCTGCCGGCACCATAATCGCACCGCTGGTTTGTTCCAGTTTATAGCTGACACCCATTTGATTCAGCGTTTCGACAACTTCCGCTGATTCCTGCGGCTGCATCCCTGTATACAACACCTGATAAGCCGGCGTTTGCGACCACATCAGAATATAACCACCCAACGCGATACTGGCGGCGATGGCCAGCAAAAAGATAATTTGTTTGACCGCCGGCTGCTGCGCCATATTACCTTGCATAATCGACAGTGGCGTATTGCTCGTTGGCCGGGCAGTTGAAACAGGTGCATTTTCCATAGCGTGCTCTTGTTAAGTCAAAGAAAAATGCTTAAATCGACATGCGCATGACTTCTTGATACGCCTCGACTAATTTATTACGAACTTGTACGGTCGCTTCAAAGGCCACACTGGCTTTTTGCGAAGCAATCATCACATCACTAAGGTTAATATTGGGGTCACCCATTTCAAAACCGGTCTTTAACTGGTTTGAGCTTTGCTGCAGGCCATTCACCTGATTAACTGCCGTTTTCATTAAATCGCCGAAATCAACCTGATTATTGCTGTTGATCTGTTGCGGATTAACCGGCCCACTTTGCGCCTGACTTTGCATAGCGCGCAGTTGGGTCAGCAACTGATTGGGATCGATAGCGTTGATCATGAAAACTCCTGCTGTAAAAATGACACGTGCAAAGCTTATGCAGATTGCTTGCCAGATTTGCCCGGAATAGCGATGCCCTGTTCACGAAACCGCGAGATCTTATAACGCAACGTGCGTTCACTGATGCCCAGCTCTTTCGCTGTTTGCCGGCGACTACCGCGATATTTAGTGAGCGTGTCGAGAATGTGGCGCTGCTCATGACCGCGCAGATCGCTATCCTGATTGTCATCAGGCTCGACAACCGTTTCTGCTTTCGCCAGCGGCTGACTGACTTCTGATGTTAGAGATAACTGTGACATGGCTTCAAATGCCAAATCTTCGGCATTCAATGTCATACCCGGTTGTAAGATCAGCGCCCGCTGCAACACGTTATCCAACTCACGCACATTGCCCGGCCATTGATGCGCCAGCATTTGTTGAATTGCCTCCGGACTGAGCTGCGGGGTATTACGGTTTTGTTGTTCACTATGGCGCTGCAGAATCTGTTCGGAAAGTGGCTGAATATCTTCAATCCGTTGGCGCAGTGGTAATAATTTCAATGGAAATACATTCAGCCGGTAAAACAAGTCTTCCCGGAAACGGCCATTAGCGACTTCATCGCGCAACGTCCGGTTGGTGGTGGCGATAACCCGCACATCCAAAGAAATCACTTTACGTCCGCCGATACGTTCAACTTCGCGTTCCTGCAACACCCGTAATAACTTGGCCTGCAGTGTTAAATCCATTTCAGAAATTTCATCAAGCAGAATAGTGCCCTGATGGGCTTGTTCGAATTTACCGGCATAGGCCTGACTGGCACCGGTAAAAGCGCCTTTTTCATAACCAAACAAGGTTGCTTCCAGCATTGATTCCGGGATGGCCGCACAGTTAATGGCAATAAACGGTCCATCCTTTCGCTGCGAATGACGGTGGATATAACGTGATAAAACTTCTTTACCGGTACCACTTTCGCCATTCAACAAAACTGTGGCATCACTCGCTGCAACACGCTGTGCCAAGGTCAGTAGATTTTTTGAACTCGGCGCACTGGCAACAACATTATCGGCAGGTGGTAAGGTGCGCACATATCGCTGCACCCGTTCCAGCAAATCCTCGGCGTTAAACGGTTTCATCAGGTAATCGCAAGCGCCTTCGTGCATGGCTTCAACTGCACTCTGTACCGAACCATAAGCGGTCATCATGACCACAGGCAATGACGGCAACATGGCACGGGCTTTTTTCAACAAAGTATGACCGTCCATCGGCTGCATTTGTAAATCACTCAGCAACAGGCCAATTGGTTCGCTGCTGAGTTTATCCAGTGCCTGCTGACCATGATCAGTGGCAGTCACCTGATAACCGGCCAGTTCTAATGTATCGCATAGGGCATGGCGTAAATTGGCGTCGTCTTCAACGACCATAATCATCGTTTGACTCATAATGCTGCTCCAGCATGGCTAGCCTGGGAAACTGGCTGAGAGGCGCGGTATACCGGCAACCGCAGACAAAAGGTACTGCCTTCACCCAAATTGCTGTCCAGCCACATGACACCTTTATGCGCTTTAATGATGGATTGCACCACCGCCAAACCGAGCCCTGTACCGGCTGAACGGGTGGTGTAAAACGGTTGCAGGATTTTGTTGAAATCCGCTTCGTCAATGCCGATACCATTGTCTTCAATACTGATTTCGATAAATGGCTGTTGTTGCTCATCTTCAATAAAATCTGCTGACAGCGTGATTTTTCCTGCCTCACGGCAGGCTTCTCGGGCATTATTCATCAGATTATTAATCGCGCTGACCAGAGCTGGCTGACTGCCGAAGATGTGACCATCATTGCTGTTATTAATCACCGTCAACTGGCAACCATCTTGACTGGCACTGCTGTGAAATTGCCGTGCTACTTCTTCGAATAAGGCATCAATATTAACCGGTGCAGGGGCCGCCATATCGCCTTTGGAAAAAGCCAGCATATTACGCACCAGCTGTTCCATATGGCTGAGACTGTCATGCAAACGCTCTGCAAAACGGCGTTGGGTTGCCGTATCTCCATTGGTTTTGAGTAAAGGCGATAAATACAACATGGCTGAAGACAACGGTGTGCGGATTTGATGGGCCAGACGCGCCGCCATTTCACCCATTGCTGATAACCGCTGCATATGCGAAACCTTATGCTGCAGTTGGCGGGTTTCAGTGACGTCATGAAGTAAAACGATTTGGCCCGGTTCACCGTCTAAAGGATTGGTCGAAATATGCACCAGACGACCATCGCGAAGTGACACATCATGACCATCATCGGGGCGCGGCTGAAACGCTCGCTGGATAATATCAATCCAGCGTTCACCACTGAGCGGTTCACCGAGTAATTTTATTGCTGCGGGATTGCAATCCTGGACGCGACCTTCGCCATCAATCACGACCACACCGGCTGGCATAACTGACAATAATCGGCTCATCCGACTGGCACTGCGACCGGTCGGCTGTTCGTTCAGGGGGGGATTAGAATCGGTTTGTAGTGTTTTCGACCAATCCGGCGGCGCCATCCGATTTTGGCGGGGTGGCAGGACGGCATCAATTGAAGAACTTTCAGACCATTTGGCGTGCATATTGTTGCTCCAGCATCAACGTGTTTGCTGAATTTCTGCAAAATATATGCCCTAAAAATTAAACCTTATAACTCAACAACTTAAAATAAAAACCAAATAGGCTGCAGTCAAAAAAATGACTAGTCGCCCATCACTCCTTCGATTTGCTCACCCTCACGCTGTATGCCGTACTTACGCATTTTTTCAACCAGTGTGGTACGACGCATTTTCAGGCGCTGTGCAGCATGGGCGACAATACCGGCAGCCTCATCAAGCGCTTGCTTGATTAACAAATATTCCAGATTAGCCAAGTGTTCTTTCAGATCCAGACCATCGGCGGGTAATTCGGCATCATTACTCGTCGGAGCAACCGGCTGCCTGAGTTCTGCTATCGCAACTGGTGGCACAGCCTCTGAATGCTGGTGAACTTCACGTGGCGCAGCCGCTTCTGGCCGAGCGTAAATAACCGCATTGATATGGTCTGGCAGCGCATCCCCTTCAACACGATATTTGTCCGGCAGATCGTCAAAATCAACGGTCGTATAAGGGAATAAAATCACCAGCCGCTCAATGACATTGGCTAATTCACGGACATTGCCCGGCCAAGGATAACGACAAAATGACGCCACCGCTGCAGCCGTGAGCCTAACTGAGCCACGGTTTTCATGTTCGATGCGTTGAATCAGTTCATGGATAAGCAGAGGAATATCTTCCGGACGATCCCTTAACGCCGGCATTTCAATCGGAAACACATTGAGCCGATAAAATAAATCTTCGCGGAAACGCCCGGCTGAAATATGCGATTCCAGATTACGATGGGTGGCAGCAATAACCCGTACATTAGCCTGCTGGGTTTTATTGCTGCCGACTTTTTCAAAAGTCCGTTCCTGTAACACACGCAACAATTTCACCTGCATCGGCAAAGGCATATCGCCGATTTCATCGAGAAATAATGTTCCGCCTTCGGCCAATTCAAACCGGCCCTTGCGGGCGGTGATGGCACCGGTAAAGGCACCTTTTTCATGACCGAATAATTCACTTTCCAATAATTCGCCGGGGATGGCGCCACAGTTTACGGGTACAAACGGTTTGTCACGACGACTGGAAAAATGATGCAAATTGCGGGCGACAACTTCTTTACCGGTGCCTGATTCGCCCAAGATCAACACATTGGCCTCAGAATCGGACACTTGCCCAATCATCCGCTGTACTTTTTTCATCTCCGGGCTGTGACCTACCAGCAAACGAAAATAACCTTGTGGCTGACTGGCATTATCCTGCTGACCGCGATAAATCGTCGCTT
>JBFJJO010000004.1:0-34811 GCA_041612215.1 Methylophaga sp. | reverse complement strand
CACCGTGCATCCACAGTCTGGTGAAGTATTTGTTTCGCTGACCAACAACAGCGAGCGTGGCACGGATGACAACCCTTCTAAAAATGCTGCCAATCCTCGTAATCAGAATAGCTTCGGCCATATCATTAAATTCAGTGAAACCGATGCCACAGTGACCGAATTTAACTGGCAGGTGTTTGTTCTTGGCGGTGAAGGCGAGGGCGAAAAATTTGCCTGCCCTGATGGTTTGCATATTGATGATCGCGGCGTGTTATGGATTCAGACCGATGTCAGCGCCAGCATGATAAATGATGGGGTATTTAAAGGTTTTGGCAATAATCAGATGCTGGCGGCCGATCCGGCAACCGGCGAAATCCGTCGTTTTCTGACCGGCCCGGTTGGTTGCGAAGTGACGGGCGTCATCATGACGCCTGATATGAAAACCATGTGGGTCAATATCCAGCATCCCGGCGAAATACCGGCAGTGCTCGAAGATCGTGGCATCAAAAAATCACCGACCAACCCCAATGCTGCCAGCAACTGGCCCGATCATTTACCCAACGGGCGGCCCCGTTCTGCAACCGTGCTGATTACCAAAAAAGACGGAGGGATAATTGGGACTTAGCGTTAATCATCCTGATAGCTTTCAGCTTTCAAACGCCCGCGATTCAAGTCAACTTTTAGACAAGTCACAATCGCCAGTGCAAAAAACACCGCACACAGCAAAATGGCGTTTTGCAGCCCAACAACCGCCTGCATCAGGCCGACGCCGACCAACCCAATAATTGCCGCCAGTTTGTGCGATAACCCCCAAAAACCAAAAAATTCTGCCGCTCGGGGCAATGGCGTCAGTTTGCCAACAATCGCCCGGCTGGCCGACTGTGTTGCGCCCAGGCACAAGCCGGCCGAAATGGCCACCACTAAAAATACATCCTGCCGCTGCAAGTCATGCCCCTGCAAATTCAGCCAACTGGTGAGATTCGGAGTCTGCCAAATCAGCAAAATCGCCATGATCCAAAACAGCAGCGTAAACAGATAGGTAAAACGGCTACCCATCCGATCTTCGGCCCAGCCAAACAGTACTGCGCCCAACGTTGCAGTGACTTGCACGGTGATAAACGTCAGCACGCGCATTTTTTCGTCCCACTGCACCACCTGTGCGCCATAAATAAAGGTAAAGGCAATGATGATATAGATACCCGACATGGCAAACATCGCCGATAGCAAAAAGCGGCTTAAGTCCTGATACCCCTGTAAATGCCGCAAACTGCCTTCCAGTCTTTTCCAGCCCTGCTGCCAGATGCTAATGCCGTTAATATGCGTGGCTGTCCCGCGTTCCTTCAACCACAAAAAAGTTGGTATGGCCGCGAGCAGAAAAAATGTCGCTGCAAAAGGGCCCACCCAGCGGACATTATCAAAGTTTTCAAGGCTGACCTCGCCCAGAAATAATAACGCCAGCCCCGTTGCCACCAAGCCGCCAACATACCCCAGCGCCCAGCCAAAACCGGAAATCTTGCCCAAATCTTCAGGTGGTCCCAGATCCGGTAAAAAACTGGCAATAAACGACTCCCCAATCGAATAGGCATAATTGGAGACAACAATCAGCAACATGCCGAGAAAAATATAGCCGGGTGCGACAAAATACAGCAGGGCAGTGGCGACGATCGTCAGCAGATAACTAACCAAGAGAAACTGCTTACGCCGTGCAGTTAAATCCATCACCGCCCCGAAAAACGGTGCCGTCAAAACCACCAGTAAATAACCAGCGGCCAGCGACAGACTCCACAACAAATTACCCAGCCGGTAAGCATTTTCAGCATCGCCGACAATGACACGGGTAAACAAATCGCCAAACACCACCGTGATAATCAGCAGCGTGTAGGCCTGATTGGCAAAATCAAACATTGCCCAGCCGAAGATTTCCTTTTTGGCGGCGCGGGGTTGGCTCATCAGTCGCTATCCGGAAAATTCAAAGAGGCTGACTATAGCATTGTTGATCTGCCGGCCGTAGTGAGGCAAATCATTAACTATGTAATAGCGTGTGAAGCCGCGCTAACGTTTAACCTTGTCTCATCATCAAATACCTTTTAATCTTTACATTGATGGGGGCTTATACAGCTTTAGTGGCACTGGCGGCGCTTTTCTGGGGATTAACAGGTGGGATTGGCGGTATGCTTATCGCTGGTGGTTGGGACCCATTTGTGATTTCTTGGTACCGGGGCGCGATAGGGCTGCTGTTTGTTTTTTCCTGGCTATTAATCCGATCGCGTGGCAGCGGACTGACAAGTCGGCGGCTGTGGTTCTGGTCTATGATTGCAGGGCTTGGTGTGGCCGGCAATTTCGCTTTTTATTTCATGAGCATTGAAAAGAGTAGCGTCGCCGTTGCAGCCACACTGATGTACTGTGCGCCGGTACTCGTCTACCTCGCTTCATTCGCATTAAATATCGAGCGATCTAATGCGCCAAAATGGGCTGCAATTGTTTTGGTGATGCTTGGTATTGCTTTGCTGACACAGGTTTACGATATTGGTGCAGTCGGTATTACGCCAATGGGGGTGGGGGCAGGACTGTTGGCAGGTGTGTCCTACGCTATATTTATTTTCGGTTTCAGGTATGCGGTGCAGCATGGTAGTCCGCAGGCGATTCTGGCTATTGTATTCGGGGTGTTGGTCATAACGCTTTTTTGGCCCAGCGATGCCAAACAGATTATCGTTGCTCTGACTTCACCGGATTGGCCATTATTCTTAGCACTTGGTGTGCTTGGCGCGGGGTTATCATTTGTGCTTTATATCATTGGTCTGAAGCATACGCCGCCAGCCGTTGCGTCAATTGTGGCGATGGTTGAGCCGGTGACTGCGTCGCTGTTTGGTGTTGTGGTTTTAAGCGAGCGACTGAATGTGCTTCAAATAGCCGGTATGGCGCTGATAATAGTCACTGTGACCGCGTTGAGTACGTATTCAAGTTATGGGCAGTTTTTGCGGTTTAAAAAAGGAGCGGGTCAGGGCTCAGAGAAAAAATAATGGCTTTAGTCTTTAATTTGCCGACAAATCCTTAAACGCTGCAATGGCTGCTTGTCTGGCAGGTTTGTAATCAACGACTGGTTGTGGGTAGCCGCATTGTTCGCGTAATTCGGCTGGTGGATTGTGGATTTGCTTGGCGGGGACGTCGGCCAGTTCTGGCACAAAGCGTTTGATAAATTTGCCTTCCGGGTCGTAGCGCTCAGATTGCAGCGTCGGGTTAAACACGCGAAAGTAGGGCGCAGCATCGACGCCGGTGGAGGCGCTCCATTGCCAACCGCCGTTATTAGATGCAAATTCGCCATCGATTAATTTATCCATAAAATAATCCTCACCGCGCCGCCAGTGGGTCAGCATTAGTTTGGTTAAAAAGCTGGCAGCAATCATTCGTAGCCGGTTGTGCATCCAGCCGGTTTGATTGAGCTGGCGCATGGCGGCATCAACAATGGGAAAACCGGTTTTGCCGTCGCACCAGGCTTTAAAACCTGCCTCATCATCTCGCCATTGCACATATTTGGTTTCGGGTTTGAATGGCTGGTGTTTGCTGATCTTGGGGAAATGCAGCAGCAGTTGCCGGTAAAAATCACGCCAGGCCAGTTCACGCAGCCAGTCATCATGGCGCCAGTCGCGGTTTTGCTCACCACAGAAAAACTGCACGACTGCCAGCAGACGTCTCGGCCCAAGTTGACCGTTGGCAAGATAAGGCGACAACACGCTGGTGGCCGGTTTTATCGGAAAATCACGTTGTTTTTTATAGTCCTGAATTTTGAATTCAGCAAACGACGATAAACGTAACAGGATGCTTTCTTCATCACCCGGCCACAGATCCTCACGAAACGCACCGGCCCAGTGGCAATCGAGTTTGGGTTTCGTCAGCGCTTTACCCTGCGATTTAGGGAAAGGGTAGGGGGCTTGCTGCGTGTCTTCGAGGATTTGCAACCAGCGACGGTAATAAGGCGTAAAGACTTTGAACGGATCATCCTGCTGGGTTTTGACCGGTTGCGGCACCAGTAAATCATATGGCAGGGCATGCACTGCAATACCGATGTTTTTCAAGGTCGCTTCAACGGCCTCGTCACGCTGGTTTTCGTCCCATGGCGTTTCCAGTTGAAACCATAATTCGCTGATGTTTTCGTCGTCGCAGAATTTTTGTAAAACAGCCGGTGTGTCTTTAAACCAGTCAGTTTCCAGTAGCGTAAATTGAATGCCGAGATCTGCCAACCGCTCGGCAATATCCCGTAATGCTGCCGCTTTTAATCCCAGCCTTGCCGGCGATTCATGATGTTGTTGCCACTGTTTGGGTGTCGCGACATACACCACATGAACCGGCCCTTGTTGCTGTGCCTTATAAAGCGCCGGGTGATCATCAATTCGTACATCGTTACGCAGCCAGACGGCTTGAATGTTTGCCATACATAAACCTTAGGGAAGTTGCCGGTGCAATTTTTCGGCGTGTTTCAAAATAGCGTCTTGTTCGTCCGCATCTTTGCGGTGCCAGTTTTTGACCTGCATGCCGAGACGCGGATTACGGCTCAATAGATCCTGATGTTTATCAACAAATGCCCAGTATAAAGTCGTAAATGGGCAGGCGGTATCGCCGTGAGCCTGTTTCGGGTCAAACGGACATTGTTTGCAGTAATTGGACATCCGGTCGATATATGCGCCGCTGGCGATATACGGTTTGGAACCAACAATGCCACCATCGGCATATTGGCTCATGCCCAGTGTATTGGGGATCTCTACCCAGGCAACAGCATCGACATACATCGCCAGATACCATTCATGAATAGCTTTGGGTTTAACACCCCATAACAATGCAAACAAGCCGGTAATCATAAGCCTTTGAATATGATGGCCATAACCATGAGTAAGTACTTGCGACACTGATTGTTGCAGACAGGTCATTTTTGTGTCGGCATCCCAATACAGGTGGGGTAAATCACGGCGGGCATTGAGCGCGTTCATATTCAGCCAGTCTTCTTTGTGAGCCCAATACAATCCGCGAACATATTCTCGCCAGCCGAGGATTTGCCGGATAAAACCCTCAACGGCATTGAGTGGTGCATGCTGGTTTTCATACGCTTTAATCGCGGCATCAATGACTTCACGAGGCGAGATCAATTTCAGATTCAGTGCCAGCGATATTCTGGAATGATAAAGCCATGGCTGCTCAGTCCACATGGCATCCTGATAATCGCCGAAGTGTTTCAGCCGCTGCGCAATGAAATCATCTAATATCTGGCGTCCTTGTTGTCTGGTGACTGGCCAGATAAAGTCATCAAGTTTTCCCGACAAATTCGGCAGGTGTTTTTCAACGTCTTTAATAACGTGTTCGGTGATGTCATCGGGCTTAAACAGTGTTGGCTCAGGCACATCAGTCGGGCCATTTTTGCCAAAAGATTTGCGGTTTTCCTTATCAAAATTCCACTGGCCGCCGACCGGTTTATCGCTGTCCATCAGAATATTGCGGTCTTTACGCAGTTGCCGGTACCAGTATTCCATACGCGGTTGTTTGCGCTCAGCCAGCCAGTTTTTAAATTCACCACGCTTAGCGATAAAATGCTGGTCGGGCAGCCATTCAAGGTCGATATTGGCGCTTTTTGCCCATTCAGCGATTTCCCGCATTACCCGATAATCGCCGGGCAAAACGCAGTAAATGCATCCAAATGGCTGTTGCTTTAAATGATGAGTCAGGGCCTCGCTGAAGGTTTTAAGGCCATCGTCTAAAGTGTAATAATAGAGTGGTAGTTTTTGTGTTTTCAGATCCTCGGCAAAATGCCGCATGGCAGACAGAAATGCTACTGTTCGCTGTTTGCTGGAGATGATTTCAGTGGATTCGCCGCTGACTTCAACCATCAATAGCTGGTCTGCTTCGTGATTAAGCTCCTTGAACAGTAAACTGTCACGATCAAGCTGATCGCCGAGAATAAGCAATAAACGCGATGCTGGTTTACTCATCCGCTAACCAGCGCTGATGAGATCAGGCTTAGCGCGGCGATCAGTGATAACTGGGCACGCATTCGCAAAAATGCGGGGCTATAGACGGATGCCAAATAAAATTTTTCGTATAACCACAAACCTAAAAAAGACCAGGCGGCCAGCCAAAACCAGTTCATTGCCGGCCATAATAACCAGCACCAGGCCCATAACATCATCCCAGCACTGACTAGTGGCACATGGCGGGGCAATTCATATTGCATCGATACCAGCCACAGCAGCCCGCCGAGGAAACTGAAAATTAACGCAGCATAACTCAGTAACCATTCACTGCTGTCGGGATAACCACCGAAAGCGTTGAGGAGGGCAAGTCCGATAAACGGAATCAGGCCGGCATAGCCTAAAAATTGATGGGTTCGGCTCATGACCATTCCTCGGCAAATTTGCGACAAGATTGGATTTGCAGTTGTTTGGGCTTAAGTTTCAGCAAAAACCGCAGCTGAATTTTATAAGCATCCAAATCGAAATATTGCGGTACATCGGCAATTCTAAACAGCCGTTGTTGGGCGCTGTCGATATCATTAACCCGGCCGAGGTAGAGCCACTGATCGATTAAATGGTAGTGACTTTTATCGTCATCACCATCGATTGCTAATTCTTTGACCAGAATTGGCCCTGACCACGGCCAGACCTGATTTTTCAAGCCGCTTAGCGCTGTTTGCAGCCGCAAATTGTAAATCATGGCAGCTTCAACGCCGGCACAGGCACCTTTGCATTTATGTAGCTGGAAGCCAAAACAGCTGCCTTTTTTAGCCGGTTCCAGCCCCGTCAATTGCTGACAAAGCTGATGTTCAGTGACCAGCTGTAATAACTTTTTCTGTGCCTGCTTCTGGCTACGAAACAGGCCGAAACGGTTAGTGAATTCGGGTGGTTGACTCAGATCAGCCATCTCAATCTGAACACGCTGATAACCCCGTTTATCGGTAGAGAGTGCCAGTTGAAATAGTCGTTTGGCTTTGGTCTGGCGGCGGTTATAAAGTGGTGTCTCGGATTTTATCAGCTGATTTTCTAAAAGCTGTGCGCCAAAATCAGACGGTGTTTCGATAAAGTCGATATGGGCCAGTTGCTGCTGCATTTCACTGCTGCGAGCACTGCTTTGCGAGGCAAAATGGCTGAGCACCCGCTGTTTGATATTGATAGATTTACCGACATATAGCAGCGCACCGTTTTCATCATAAAACCGGTAGACGCCGGGTGACTCTGGCAATTTTTCGATTTCTGTCGGGTCCAGCTGACTGGGCAGACGGGTTTGCTGTAACAATTGCTGACAAACTTGTTGAATATCTGTTGCAGGATAGTCGGCGCTGATTTGTGAAAATAATTTGCCAATGACATCGGCATCATCCATAGCTCGGTGGCGGTTTTCGATATGCAGGCCAAGTCTGTCAACAATGGCATCAATGCCATGACGGCGGGCTTCTGGATAGAAGCGCCGGCTGAGTTTCACTGAACATAAGGTTTTGCTGAGAAACGTCATCCCGGCCCGCTGAAACTCTGCCCGCAAAAAACCATAGTCAAAACGGGCATGATGGGCGACCAATACCTTGCCGGCCAGTAAGTCATAAATAGTGTCTGCAAGCTCTGCAAAAGCGGGTTGGCCGGCCACCATTGCGTTGGTAATGCCCGTCAACTCAGAAATCCATGGCGGTATTCGCTGTCCCGGATTAAATAGCTGTTGCCAGCGGCCGGTAATTTCACCATTTTCGACAAAAATCAGCGCCAGTTCGGTCATCCGGTCCCGCTGCGCATTACCGCCAGTGGTTTCGCAATCCAGCAGCACCATGTTTTTCGGAAACCCATCAGAGAATGTCATGCGCTGCTCCGCTGGCGGCGGCAGCGTTCGCTGCAGTATTTAACGTCATGCCAGCAGCTTGACCATTTTTTGCGCCAGCTGAACGGTCGCTGACAAATAACACAGATTTTTTCAGGCAAATGTGGTTTTAGGTGGGCCATATCAACATCAACACGCCAGGTATTTTGCTGGAAAGTGTCGATCGGCCATCGTGAAATCAGTGTGAAACAGGCGGTCAACGACCTTTATTCAGCAGCAGGCAGTTTCATCATATGCTCGCGGTAATGCTGCAATTCGCGAATCGAGTCTTTGATATCGTCCATGGCCAGATGTGAGGAATTTTTCTTGAAGGCTTTATCGACTTTCGGTGCCCAGCGGCGGGCCAGTTCTTTCAGGCTGCTGACATCGAGATTGCGGTAATGGAAATACGCTTCCAGTTCTGGCATGCAACGCGCCATAAAACGTCGATCCTGACAAATGCTGTTACCGCACATCGGTGAGACATTGGCGGGGACATACTTCTGCAGAAATGCCAGCGTTTCGGCTTCAGCCTGTTGTTCATTGTAGGTGCTGTTGCGAACACGCTCCACCAAACCAGAGCGGTTATGCTGCTTGGTATTCCATTCATCCATGCCATCTAGAATCGCATCAGGCTGTTTAATGGCAATTATTGGGCCTTCGGCGAGGATATTAAGTTCGCTGTCGGTGACCACGGTGGCAATTTCAATTATATAATCGTTATTGGTGTCGAGACCGGTCATTTCCAGGTCTATCCATATAAGGTTATTTTTGTTTTTAGCCATGGTCTCCGTCTTTCTGCTGCCGGCAAGGAATGAACTATATTGCCAGCGATTGTATCAAAGGCTACCCTGCACTACACATTTTAGAAATTTAATTGGTTTGAATAATGATGAATGAATTTACCTGGGTATTTGTAATTGCCTTGTTACTGATGACGGGCATTGAAATTTGGCTATCTCTACGCCAAAAACGTCATGTGCTGGCGAAACGTGATCAAGTGCCACCGGCTTTCAGCGAGCAAATCAGTCTCGAAGCCCATCAGAAAGCGGCTGATTACAGTGTAGCCAAGGGCAAGTTTAAACGTACGGAAGCCCTATATGGTGCGGTAATTCTGCTGGCATGGACTTTGGGGGGCGGTTTGGCTTGGCTTTCTGGCGCATGGCAAAATCTGGGTTTGTCAGCGACCGTCACGGGTATTTTATTTGTTTTAAGTTTTCTGGTAATTGGCTCTTTGTTAGAGTTGCCGACCAGCTGGTTTAAGACCTTTGTTATGGAAGACAAATTTGGTTTTAACCGCAGCACGCCGGGCGTGTTTTTCGGTGATTTTGCCAAACAAATGCTGCTGATGCTGGTGATGGGTGCGCCAATTATCTGGGTGACATTGTGGCTGATGAACAGCACCGGTGATTTATGGTGGCTGTATTTGTGGGCCGCATGGATGGGTTTCGCACTGTTTATGATGTGGGCTTATCCGGCGTTTATTGCGCCGCTGTTTAATAAATTTACACCACTGGACGACAAACAGTTGGAAAGTCGTGTTGATGGGTTATTAAAGCGCTGTGGTTTCAAAAGTCAGGGTATTTTTGTCATGGACGGCTCACGTCGCAGTGGTCACGGTAATGCATACTTCACCGGGTTGGGGAATAACAAACGTATCGTGTTTTTTGACACGCTGTTGAGTACGCTCAATGAAGATCAGATTGAAGCGGTATTGGCGCATGAGCTGGGCCATTTCCGCCGTAAGCATGTGGTCAAAAATATGCTTTTGCTGGCGATATTAAGTCTGATTGGTCTGGCACTGCTCGGCTGGGCATCGGCACAAAGCTGGTTTTATACCGGTCTCGGTGTCGAGACCATGAATGCGGCAACGGCCCTGGTCTTGTTTATGGTGGTGATTCCGGTTTTCAGCTTCTTTTTGCATCCGTTGCTGACGCATCTGTCACGCAAATACGAATATGAAGCGGATGAATATGCAGCATCGGTGTCGAGCGCTGATGATTTGGTAACTGCATTGGTTGCGTTATACAAGGAAAACGCCAGCACCTTAACGCCGGACCCGCTGGTCTCTGCGATTTATGACTCACATCCGCCGGCATCGTTACGCATTGCTGCGCTGCAAGCCAGGTAATGCGTTTCTGGCTGATAATGCTTGTTTCTTTGTCTGCCAGCGCAATGGTGCTGGCAGATGGAAAAGCACTGCATGATGCCAGTTGCCTGCAATGTCATGCCTCACTGACCGTTGGTGATGGTACTGATTTATACAGCCGTACCGATCGAAAAGTGAAAACGCTGTCGGGACTGGAAAAGCGCGTTGCCAATTGTGCAATTGCTGCCGATGCCAACTGGACGCCGGCGCAACAGCAGCAGGTAATTGATTATTTAAATAGCCGTTTTTATCGGTTCTGAGCTGCTTACTACTACCCGGTTGCGACCGGTGGTTTTTGCCTTATAGAGTGCCTGATCGCTACGTTCTATAATGCTTATCGGAGAGTCTCCGGCCTGAAATATGCCAACGCCAATCGATACCGTGACTTCACCGATTGATTCCTGGCTGCCTTTCTTCTTCAGCCGGCTCTCAGCAAAACTGCTGCGAATTGATTCAGCAATCGTTTGCGCTTCGAGGGCATTGCTGTGCAGCAATAACATGGCCATTTCATCGCCGCCAAAACGTGCGGCAATATGTAAATCATCACAATGTTTATTCAGCAAAGTGGCAAAAAATTGCAGCAGTTTGTCTCCCAGCGCATGACCAAAGCGATCATTTACCGATTTGAACGCATCAATATCAAACAACATCAACGCAAACTTAACCTGACCAGTACGGCATAATTGTGACAATTCTTTATTGAAGCTACCACGATTAAGCAGGCCGGTTAAGCCATCAATACGCGCTTCTTGTTTGACGGCTTCCAGCTCACTGCGCAGTTTAAGGATCTCTTGCGTGGATTCAGCCAGTTCTTGTTTTAATCCACTGCTGGATTGGCTGAGCTTACGGGTGTTTTCTAGAATACCGGCCAGTACATTTTTGATATCGGCAATATCGTCACAATTTTCCAGCAGACTCTGGCTTTGATTGAGATCTGAGGTAAAGTCGCCGGCGGCCATTTCGGCACGATTAATATTATGGATAGTGTTATCCACCACCAGACGCAGGCCGTCATTGGTTTGCTCCAGACGTTCCGGCATCCCCATTAGCACATATTTTTCATATAAATATTGGGTAAGCTCAGGACTGATTTCTTCGCCTTTGGTCAGCCGCGTATCAATGGCATTGATCAGTGCCTGATTGTTACCCGAGACATATTCATACCAAACGGCATAATTCACCGGATTAATGGGTGTTTGGTATCGGTTGATCAGCGGCAACGTTCGGCGCAGGTTTTCGGATGCTTGTTGGAAGGCATCGGTATAGACAGGGGGAAACGACGACTGTTTTGCCACAAATTTAACCTTCATTAATGACTTACAATGATTATTTGCAAATAGACATTAAATAATCAACTGATTTTTCGACACAACTGCAACAATACCGTTATTGATAGTAATAGCGTCAGCTAAGGTAAAAACATTAAAAAATGATCGCTGCTCAACTGATGACAGGTCGCAAGCCATGTTGAATTCGGGACCCAGTTATTATCGGCAAGCTTTATGCTCAGTTGTTCAGCCAGCGCTTTGCAGTGGAGCTAGGCATTAAGCGGAATAATAAATAAGGCGACAAATACAGCAAAACCAATCATGGTCATAGCACAGCCAATCCCGCTCTCAACGCGACTTGCGTGGCGTCATGATAAATTTTGAATAAGGTGTTTTAATCGATGTTCTTATGACCCGGTTCGACCATGGCATTGATACATGCAACCAGCAAAAACGGGCCGAATCAGTTGACTCGTCCCGTCATCAGCTGAATTAATTGTTATCTTGCAGACGCACAGCTAAAACATCGCAGTGGGCATGGTGCAAAATGGCATTAGCCGTAGCGCCGAGCAACAGCTTGATACCATGCCGACCATGAGAGCCAACAACAATTAAATCGACAGCATGCTCATCAGCAATACGAACAATGTCACGACCCGGGCTGCCAAATTCTACCCACTGATGGTCGGCATCTATACCATAACGTTTGCCAACGTCGGCCAGTTGTTGTTGGCCGGCTTCAAGCAGAGATTCGCGCATATCGCTGTCGACGCTGATCATCGGCTCGTAAGCAAAATCCGTCAGGGGAAAATCTTCAACGATATGGCATAAACACAGCTGTGTTTCTGGGCCAGACAGCGATTGTGCTCGCTGAATGACCTCATCGGTATGCGCTGAAAAATCGGCTGCGATCAAAATATGTTGGTATAAAGCCATAAGATCTCTCCACAGACAAACAAGGCAGGGTTACCCTGCCTTGTTGGTTATTTCTGACTTTCCAGAAAACGCTCGGCATCCAGCGCCGCCATACAACCTGCACCTGCGGATGTAATTGCCTGACGGTAAATTGGATCCGAGACATCACCGGCGGCAAATACCCCGGGAATACTGGTTTGCTGGCCTTTATTCAGAATGATGTAGTCGTGTTGCATCTCCAGCTGATCTTTAAACATCGACGTATTTGGCTGATGACCAATGGCAATAAATACGCCTTGCACAGCAATATCCTGCGTTTTGCCATCGTTATTTTTGACACGCATACCGGTCACGCCGGCATCATCACCCAGTACTTCATCCAGCGTGCTGTTCCAGATAATTTCGACATTGCCGGTTTCGGCTTTTTTCATCAGCTGATTAATCAGGATCTTCTCCGCGCGGAAGCTGTCACGACGGTGAATAACTGTGACTTTGGAAGCGATATTGGATAAATACAGTGCTTCCTCAACAGCGGTGTTACCGCCGCCAATTACAGCAACCGGTTGATTTTTGTAGAAAAATCCATCGCAGGTGGCGCAAGCTGACACGCCGCGGCCTTTAAAGGCTTCTTCAGAGTCCAGACCCAGGTATTTTGCCGAGGCACCCGTGGCGATAATCAGCGCATCGGCAGTATAGACGCCAGCATCACCGGTCAGCGTAAACGGTCGTTGGCTTAAATCAGCAGTATGTATGTGATCAAAGAGAATTTCGGTACCAAAGCGCTCGGCATGTTTTTGCATGCGCTGCATCAACTCAGGACCCTGAACGCCTTCAGCATCGCCGGGCCAGTTATCAACATCAGTGGTGGTGGTTAACTGACCGCCTTGTTCAATGCCGGTAATCAGCACTGGATCCAAAGCCGCACGTGCCGCATAGACCGCCGCGGTATAGCCTGCCGGACCGCTGCCTAAAATCAATAAACGACTGTGTTTACTGTCAGCCATAAAACCATTCCCCGTAATTCGTTAAAGATGATGATTAGAGTAACCATTGCCAAGGATTTGGACAAGCATCGTGGTTGAAAAGCTGTGTTAGAATCTGCCGATAATCTATTGGCTTCACTGGAATTATTACATTGGCACAAGCGACGCGGGTAAACGACAAGGCAAAACAAGACGTCACCGCTGGCGCAGTCGGTTTTCGGCTGCGCGAAGCCGCATTGATTTTGTCACTGGCTTTGGCAGCATACTTATTGTTATCACTGGCCACTTACGAGCCGACTGATCCGGGCTGGTCAACCACCGGCACCGATGATGTGGTGGCTAATAGCGGCGGTATTGTAGGGGCATGGCTTGCTGATGCGCTGCTTTATGGTTTTGGCTTGCCGGCCTATTTAGCGCCGTTAATGTTGGGTTTTTCCGGTTGGTTACTTTTTAGCTGGGGCAAACGTGCCGATAGTGCTGATGCTGTGCACTTCTGGGTATTAAAAGGTATTGGTTTGTTAATGGCATTGGCGGCAGCCAGTGGTTTATCAACATTAAGCCTGATGGACTATGCTCAATTATTACCTTTGGGTGCTGGCGGTGTCCTCGGTGAAGTGGTCGGTCATGGTTTTGAGGCGGTATTTGGTGCGTCGGGAACCAGTTTGTTGTTACTGGCTTTGCTTTTGACAGGCGTTACCTTGTTTACCGGCTTGTCCTGGTTAATGGTCATCGATCGGCTGGGTGCCGCCGCCATGATAGTGATGACCTGGACAGCCCGTCGCAGTCGCGATATGCAAGCAGAGATTCAGGCTAAACGTAATCGCCAGCAGCGTGAAGAAACCTTTTTAGAACAAAAAGAAAAATTACAACACAAAGCCAAAGTGCGAATTGAGCCGGTGCTACCGCCAGGAATTGTGACCAGTAAACGTGAAGAAAAAGAACGCCAGAAACCATTGTTTGAAACTGCAGATGCGCCCGGTATGCCCACGCTCTCATTACTTGATCTGCCCAAGGCTGCCCAGCAAGGTTACAGCGAAGAAGTATTGCAGGCCTTGTCCCGGCAGGTAGAACTGAAACTGAAAGATTTCGGTGTCGAGGTGCAGGTCGTTGAAGTCCAGCCCGGCCCGGTAGTCACGCGTTTTGAATTGCAGCCTGCGGCTGGCATTAAAGTCAGCCGAATCAGCGGTTTAGCTAAAGATTTGGCCCGTGCTTTATCGGTCAGCAGTGTGCGCATCGTTGAAGTTATTCCCGGCAAACCGGTAGTCGGACTGGAAATCCCTAATGAGTACCGCGAAATTGTCCGGTTACGCGAAATTCTCGCCTGCAGTGATTACGAGAATAATAAATCACCTTTGGTAATTGCCATGGGTAAAGATATTGCGGGCCGGCCGGTGGTTGCTAATCTGGAAAAAATGCCACATTTGCTGGTGGCTGGTACCACCGGTTCGGGTAAGTCGGTGGCGGTCAACGCTATGATTCTCAGCCTGCTTTATAAATCGACTGCCAAAGACGTCCGGCTGATCATGGTCGATCCAAAAATGCTGGAGTTGTCGATTTATGAAGATATCCCGCATTTATTGACACCGGTGGTGACCGATATGAAAGAGGCTGCCAATGCACTGCGTTGGTGTGTAGCCGAAATGGAGCGGCGTTATCCGCTGATGGCGGCCTTGGGTGTGCGTAACATCGCCGGCTATAACAAAAAAGTACAGGATGCCATCGATAAAGGTGAGCCGATTACCGACCCGTTGGCAGAAATTTTGCCTGGCGAGCCTATCCCAACGCTGGAGCCGATGCCATTTATCGTGGTCATTATCGATGAGTTGGCCGACATGATGATGGTAGTAGGTAAACAAGTCGAAGAATTGATTGCCCGTCTGGCGCAGAAAGCCCGTGCTTCGGGTATCCATTTGATTCTGGCCACGCAGCGGCCATCAGTAGACGTTATCACCGGCCTGATTAAGGCTAATATTCCCACACGTATGGCGTTTCAGGTTTCATCACGCATCGACTCTCGGACCATTCTGGACCAAATGGGTGCCGAACAATTACTGGGTCAGGGTGATATGTTGTTTTTACCACCGGGCAGTGGCTTGCCGGAGCGTATCCATGGCGCGTTTGTTGATGATCATGAAGTGCATGCTGTGGTCAATTTCCTGAAAAGTCAGGGTGGGCCGGATTATCTCGAAGAAATCACGAAAGCGCTCAGTGCTGAAGAGGGTGACGGTGGTGTATTTGGCGATGCCTCGGATGGTGAACAAGATGAGCTTTACGATCAGGCGGTGCAGATTGTTACTGAATCACGGCGCGCTTCGGTATCAGGCATTCAGCGGCGTTTAAAAATTGGTTACAACCGGGCGGCGCGTATTGTCGAGGCTATGGAAGCGGCTGGCGTTGTGTCTGCGATGCAAAGTAACGGTGGTCGTGAAGTATTAGCGCCACCGCCACGCGACTAATGCACCTATTTCGATCCGCTGTAGTCTAAGCAGCGTGATTAATTATCAGGAGTTTATATGTTAAAGCGATTTTCGCTGATGCTGGCTGGGGTGCTGAGTTTGAGCATAGGGTCTGTGCAGGCTGAAGAAGATGCGGTTAGTCGCCTGAATCAGTTCGTTGCTGAGGTCAGCGAGTTTCAGGCGATGTTTACGCAAACTGTGGTGGATTCCGAAGGCAATATTATCGAACAGGCAGATGGCGAATTTTTGCTGTCACGTCCCGGTAAGTTCCGCTGGGATTATGTTGCGCCATATCCACAGCAAATCGTTGCGGATGGTCAGCGTATTTGGTTTTATGACGAGGATTTAGAACAAATCACGGTTAAAAGTCAGGATGAAACGCTGGCCGATACACCAGCAGGTTTGTTATCTGGCAAAAGTATGCCGGAAGATGCCTATAACATTATGGCGGTTGAAAAAAATGATAATTTGCAGTGGGTGGAGTTGACGCCTAAAGACGCTGAGTCGAATTTTCAGCGGGTACAACTGGGCTTTGATGAAACCGGTCTTCAGCAAATGCTGATGACCGATGCCTTTGACCAGCAAACCAATCTGCAATTTACCGAAGTGAAAATCAATCCTACGCTGGCCGCCGATCGTTTTGACTTTATCCCGCCGGCAGGTGTGGACGTCGTGGGAGATGCGCCGTAAGTGAGTCTGTTTGATAATCTGCAGCCCAGTACCGGTCGCCCGTTAGCGGACCGGATGCGGCCGCAGACGCTGGATGATTATATAGGTCAACAGCATTTGATAGGTGAAGGCAAACCGCTGCGTCAGGCAATTGCCAGTGGTCAGCCGCACTCAATGATTTTCTGGGGGCCGCCCGGTACAGGTAAAACCACGCTGGCCAGATTGATCGCTGGTTATTGTGATGCCGAATTTATCACTATTTCTGCGGTGTTAGCCGGTGTTAAAGAAGTCCGTGAAGCGGTGGCCCGGGCTAAGCTGCTTGCCCAGGAACGTGGACGGCGTACCATGTTATTTGTCGATGAAGTACATCGGTTTAACAAATCTCAGCAAGATGCCTTTTTACCGTATGTGGAAGACGGTACGTTTACTTTTATCGGTGCCACCACTGAAAATCCCTCATTCGAACTGAATAATGCGCTGCTGTCACGGGCGCGGGTCTATGTGCTCAAATCATTGGAATCTGCAGATTTACGTCTGATTATTGATCGGGCTATGGACGATGGTATTCGTGGTCTTGCCGCTCGCAATATCAGTCTTGATGATGACCTGCGGGATCAGCTTGCTGAAAGCGCGGATGGCGATGGCCGGCGCGTGTTGAATCTGCTGGAAATTGCTATCGATTTGGCTGATAGCAAATCACAAACCGCAGTGACTGGGGAAGATTTAACGGCAGTGTTATCCGGCAGTTTTCGGCGCTTTGATAAAGGCGGCGAGGCTTTTTATGATCAGATATCTGCGTTACATAAATCAGTACGTGGCAGCGCACCGGATGCGGCGCTGTACTGGTTGTGCCGGATGCTGGATGGAGGTTGTGATCCGGTTTATCTGATGCGACGCATTGTCCGGATGGCCGTGGAAGATATTGGTAATGCTGATCCGCGCGGCTTGGAGCTGGCGTTAAACGCTTGGGACAGTCTGGAAAAGCTGGGCCGGCCTGAAGGGGAGTTGGCGATTGCCCAGGCTGTTGTATATTTGGCTTGCGCACCCAAAAGTAATGCTGTTTACACGGCTTTTAAAGCCGCAATGCATGATGTAAAAACCCATGGTACTGCTGAAGTACCGCTGCATTTACGCAATGCCCCGACTAAGCTGATGAAAGATCTGGATTATGGTAAAACTTATCGCTATGCCCATGATGAGCCGGATGCTTATGCGGCGGGCGAGACGTACTTTCCGGAAACCATGGGCGAGCGGCAATATTATCAGCCGGTTAATCGGGGTCTGGAAATCAAGATTAGCGAAAAATTGAACCGGTTACGCGACCTCGACAAACAAGCCAAAAAACGTGGTTAAACCTTAATTGGCGCGTAAATATCATAGCGGGTATTTTTGCTGGCAACTTCAGCAACCGGTTTAACAGCAGTTAATAATGGCGCGCCTTTAGGGCGTTTGACGACGATCCGTTTTTTAGCGCGTTGCAGCGCCATAGTCAGTAACGCTTGACCCGTTTCATCATTGCCAACTAATTGATGCAGGATTTGCATATCCTTTTTGACCAGTGCGCTTTTATCCCGGCTGGGATACATTGGATCCAGATAAATAACATCCGGCCAGTTGGTTTCGGACAAAGCCGTTAAATAATCAACCGCATTCACATTCACTAATGACATTCTGGCTGCGATTTCAGCGATATCTTTGTCATTAGAGGCACGATTTAAGCCATCTTCTATTAATGCAGCCAACAGCGGCTGCTGTTCCAATAAGGTTAACTGACAGCCGAGACTGGCGAGGACAAATGCATCTCTGGCCCAGCCTGCGGTGGCATCAATAACAGTCGGATTAAAGCCGGATTTTAAACCAATAGCTTTGGCCAGTGGCTGACCTCGGCCACCACCAAATTGCCGGCGATGGGCATTTTTGCCGCCGCTGAAGTCGACCTGCACCGGACCACCCAGAGCCGGTGCCCATAAACTTAATCCGTGCTCGTTAACCATTAGTTGCAATTCTGCATTTATTTCAGTGCTTAGCGGTAACGCCAAGCAGTTAGCCAATTGCTGGGCCTTGTCGGCAAACGCGTCATTTGTGAAGCTGACCACACAGGCGGTCATTGGTAATCAGGGACCGGCAATAAAGTTACCGAAAGCGCGGCTGCCTTGCGCGGTAACAATGTTTTCAATCAATTTATCGGTTTTGGTATCAATCACTGACACCTGACCGCTACCCCAGTTAGCCACATAGAGATAACGGCCATTGGCGCTGAGATCAATGCCTTCCGGGGTATCGTCAACATCAATTACCGCAGTGACCTTATTGCTGCTGAGATCAATTTTGGAAATGGTGTTTTCATCCTGATTAGTGACATACAAGATGCTGTCATCGTGACTGAGCGTCGCACAATATGGCCATTCACCCACTTCGATGGTCTCAATGGTTTTTTGCTTGGCAGTATCAACAACACTAACGCTGTTATCCTGCACATTGACGGTATATAGCCGGTCGCCATCCCGACTCAGGGCAACACCAAATGGTGCTTTACCAACTGCAATTTCAGCAACAGCCTGTTGTGTCGTTAAATCAACCACTGAGACTGAATTATCGTCCCGGTTGGCGACATACAATATTTGATTAGCGTCATCGACAATTAAGCCAGCAGGTGACTGACCAACTACGATGGTATTAATAATTTTTTTGTCTTTGGTGTCGACCACACTGATTTGCTGTTGATACCAGTCGGCCACAAATAACAAACTGCCATCATCATTACTGGCAATACCGACCGGGCCATCACCAACTTTCAGCCGGACGGTTTCCTGCATCAGTGTCGTATCTATAAACGAAATGTCTTGTGAATCAGCATTGCTGATAAAGACTTTTTGGCCATCCTGACTTAGTGCAACACCTGCGGGAGCGTCACCGACATCAATGGTGTGTTTGACCTGCCGGGTTTGCAGATCAATGACGCTGACATTATTGCTGAGCTGGTTGGTGATATAGGCATATTGCGGCGCATCACTGCAGCCCGTTAACGGCAATATCACCAACAGAAAAAAAGCGGCCCACAATGGGGCCGCTTTGGTTACGCTATAAGTCGCATTAGCGCGCATTATTTTTCCAGAACATTTTTCAAACCTTCCAAACCACTGGTGTAAACAGCTGTAACGGCTTCGACGGCTTCAGAATCTGACTGGCCTTCAGGTACAGGTGGGTTGTCCATAAATGAACGGTAAAATTTACCGCGCCATTTCACTTCGGTACCACCGTCAACTTCTTTAACATACATCCATGATTTATAGGTAGAAACCGGCAGCGTGTAGTAAGGCGTGTCTTTACTGTTAAATGTAATTGTTTTAACAACACTCATATCTTCAATGGTGTAAATCAGTGTTTTACGTTCTTCGTCAATTTTATCCAGTTCTTCAGTAATCGTTGGGTTGCCTTCGGTATTCAGCGTCATGACGCGGGTTTTATCATCTTTGAGTTCAACGCTTTTAACCGCTGGATGCCATTGTTCAATCGATGAGAAGTCTTTGACCATGGCCCAAACTTTATCAATAGGCGCATTGATAACAATTTTCTCTTCAACCATTTGCCGGGTTGGACCGTGAGCATTAGCCACGACGGGAACTACTGTCAGGGCGATGGCAAAAAACTGTAACAATTTCTTCATTATTTACTCCGTTTTTATGGTGTGTCAAAACATTACCATGAGGATTCTGAACGTACTCTGAACAGATACCAAGGCTGAATTTTCCTGATTTGCCTGAAACTGGGCCAAATACTTTAACGGATAACGTTGAGGTGTTCCATAGTATTATTTGACTTAACCTTGCGGATTACCGAAAATTGAGCCCTTTATTTTCAAGTTATCGGCAGGGCTATGACGCCACTGATTAAAATCAGAGATTTACATTTCTACCGCGGTGATAAAGTGATTTTCGACGGCGTCGATATTGATATTTATCGCGGCAAAGTTACCGCCATCATGGGCCCCAGTGGCACCGGTAAAACCACTTTGTTGAAACTGATTGGTGGCCAGTTGCGGCCTCAGCGCGGCAGCATTGTTGTTGATGGCGAAGATGTTCACAAATTATCCCGGAAAGCTTTATATGCCTTGCGTAAGCGCATGGGTATGCTGTTTCAAAGCGGCGCTTTGCTTACGGATATCAATGTTTTCGAGAACGTTGCTTTTCCGCTTTACGAACACACCGATTTGCCAGAATCGATGATTCGAGATTTGGTCTTGATGAAATTACAGGCCGTAGGGCTGCGTAATGCCCGCGATATGATGCCTGCGGAATTGTCTGGTGGTATGGCTCGCCGCGTAGCGCTGGCAAGGGCTATGGCCTTGGATCCAATGATGATCATGTATGATGAGCCGTTTACTGGGCAGGATCCGATTTCCATGGGCACGTTGGTGAATTTGATCCGTCGCGTTAACGACGCCATGGGTTTGACCAGTATCGTGGTGTCACATGATGTCGCGGAAACGACGCAAATTGCTGACGATATCTATTTATTGTCGGGTGGCAAGGTGGTCGATCGGGGGACACCAGAGCAGTTACAAAAGTCTGGTTCTGATTGGGTAGAACAGTTTATGCAAGGCCTGCCAGATGGGCCAGTACCATTCCATTATCCGGGGACAGAATTTGCTGATGATTTACTGGCGGGCGAGGACAACCGATGATTGATTTTATTCGGACGCTGGGCCGCTGGGCTTTGGGAACCCTGGAGCGACTGGGGCGGGCCACTTTGTTATTAATGCAAATTCTTACCGGCATTCCTGAGTTGATGATGCGTTTCTCATTGGTAGTGCAGCAATTATTTTATGTTGGTGTTCTGTCAGTGTTGATTATTCTGGTGTCGGGTTTATTTGTCGGTATGGTGCTCGGCTTGCAGGGGTACAATACGCTGGTTGATTTTGGTGCTGAAGAATCATTGGGTGTGTTGGTGTCTTTGTCACTGGTTCGTGAACTCGGTCCGGTGGTAAGTGCCTTACTGTTTGCGGGTCGTGCCGGTTCTGCATTGACGGCTGAAATAGGCTTGATGAAAAGCACAGAACAGCTGTCCGGTATGGAAATGATGGCCGTGGACCCCGTTCGCCGGGTGATTGCGCCGCGTTTTCTGGCTGGGCTGATCTCTATGCCACTGCTGGCGGCTATGTTCAGTGCTGTCGGCATTTTAGGCGCGTTTCTGGTGGGACATGGTTTGCTGGGTGTTGATGATGGCGCTTTTTGGTCGCAAATGCAGGCCAAAACCGACTGGTATGAAGATATTTTAAATGGCGTCATTAAAAGTATTGTGTTTGGTTTTGTAGTGACCTGGATTGCTTTGTTTGAAGGTTATGATGCGGTGCCAACGTCAGAAGGGGTTGGCCGATCTACGACTCGCACGGTGGTGCATTCGGCGTTTGCCATTCTGGGACTGGATTTTGTACTGACAGCGTTGATGTTTGGAGAATAAGAAAATGATTCAAAGTAAGCAAACCGAAATTCTTGTCGGCCTGTTTGTTGCTGCAGGTTTAGCTGCGCTGTTTATGTTGGCAATGAAGGTTAGTAACTTGGGCGACTTTACCGAGGAGAAAGGCTATCAGGTGACGGCTAATTTTCAAAATATTGGGGGTTTAAAGCCGCGTTCGCCGGTATCCATGGCCGGTGTTCGGGTCGGTCGGGTAGCAGATATCAAATTAGACCCGGAAACTTATGATGCGGTAGTGACAATCAATCTTTATCCGCAATATGACAATATACCGCTGGATACTTCCGCGAGTATTTTCACTGCAGGCTTGCTTGGTGAGCAATATATTGGTTTGCAAGCAGGTGCCGACGATTTTTACCTGACCGATGGTGATGAAATTACCTTAACCCAGCCGGCCGTGGTGCTGGAACAGATAATTGGGCAATTCTTATATAGCAAGGCAGAAGGTGAATAATCATGCAATTGGTAAGTAATTTTAAAATCAGCGCATTGCTGCTGGCAGCGATGCTGATGTCACTTAGTACATTCAATGTTTACGCTGAAGATATGCCAGAACCCCAAGCACTGGTCAAAAAGGCTTCAGATGAGATGTTGGCGGCCTTGGCAGAAAATGAAGCTGAACTGGAAGCCAATCCCAGCAAAATCTATAGCTTGGTAGAAGAGATTTTGATCCCGAATTTTGATTTTGCCCGTATGGCAAAGCTTGCTTTAGGTAAAAACTGGAACAATATCAATGAATGCCAACAGGCCAGATTCGTTGAAGAGTTCCGCGTGTTACTGGTGCGTACATATTCAACCGCCATGCTGGAATACACCGATGAAGAAATCCGTTTTCTGCCATTTCGTGATGATTTGAGCAAAAAGCGGGTCAATGTGCCGATGGAAGTTGTTCAAAGCGGTGGACCGGGTATCCCAATGACACTGTCTCTGTATTTAAATGCAGCGGAAGAGTGGAAAGTTTACGATGTCAAAATTGAAGGCATCAGTTTAGTGACGAATTACAGATCAACTTTCAGTCGCGACATTAATAACCGCGGCATCGACAAACTGATTGAAGATTTGGCACAGCGTAACCAAAAAGCTAAATCATGAGCATCACGCTGGACAATACGGCGCAGTATTTGCGCGTCAGCGGAGACTTAACGATTGATGCTGTCCCAGAGTATCTCGAACAAAGTGAGACTTTGTTCAGCCAATTGGCGGCTTTGCGTATAGATTTGTCAGCAGTTAGTCGCAGTGACAGTGCTGGACTTGCGCTGTTAATTCGCTGGATGCGCGAAGCAAGCGCCAGTGATAAAGACATCATATTTGAACAGATGCCGGCACAAATGCTGGCAATGGCAAAGGCAAGTGGTCTAGATGTCATCCTGCCCCTTCAAGCAAAGAGTGCATCATGAAAGCAAGTGATATTAAACAGCTAATTGAACAGGGTTTGCCAGGCGCTGACGTAAATGTTTTAGGTGATGATGGCCAGCATTTTGAGGCGATTGTGACAAGTTCGGCTTTTGCCGGTAAAAGCCTTATTGAACAGCATCGAATGGTCAAAGCGACGTTGGGTGATAAATTCAGTAGCGGTGAATTACACGCCTTATCTCTGAAAACCCGTGCCAGCTAATCACCCGCCGTTAACCAAGCAGAGAAACTATGGATAAATTGATAATCAGAGGCGGCGTGCCGCTGGACGGCGAGATCCGTATTTCCGGGGCCAAAAACGCTGCCTTACCTATTTTGATGGGCGCCTTGATGGCTGATTCGCCGGTGCGTATTGGTAACGTCCCGCATCTGCATGATATCACCACTACCCTGGAGCTGCTTGGACGGATGGGGGTGTCTCTGACCGTTGACGAACGCTCGGGTGTGGAAATAGATCCAACAACATTGACTATCACCGAAGCGGCTTACGACCTGGTCAAAACCATGCGGGCCTCTATTTTAGTATTGGGGCCGTTACTGGCTAAATACGGTAAAGCCGATGTGTCGTTACCAGGTGGTTGTGCTATCGGTTCCAGGCCAGTGGATCTGCATTTACGCGGTCTGGAAGCCATGGGCGCGCATATCAAAGTAGAAAATGGCTACATTCGCGCTACCAGTGGCGATGGTCTGAAAGGTGCGCATATTTTTCTCGACCAAGTGACCGTGACGGGTACCGAGAATTTGATGATGGCAGCTACACTGGCTAAAGGTAAAACCATTATCGAAAACGCAGCGCGTGAGCCGGAAGTAGTCGATCTTGCCAATTATTTAATCTCAATGGGTGCTGATATTAAAGGTGCTGGTTCTGCGACTTTAGAAATTAATGGCGTCGAAAAACTGCATGGTACTGAATATGACATCCTGCCGGATCGTATTGAAACCGGAACCTATCTGGTCGCGGCAGCTATTACCCGTGGCCGGGTTAAATTAAAAGATACCGATGCCAATCAACTGGAAGCGGTGTTGTTAAAACTTGAAGAAGCCGGCGCCAAAATTGATGTCGGTCCGGATTGGATCAGTTTGGATATGCAGGGCAAACGACCCAAGGCAGTCAATATTCGCACAGCCCCTTATCCCGCATTTCCGACGGATATGCAGGCCCAGTTTACTGCGTTAAACAGTGTTGCCGAAGGCCAGGCAACGATTGTTGAAACAGTCTTTGAAAACCGTTTTATGCATGTACAAGAAATGCAGCGTATGGGTGCTAATCTGCAAATCGAAGGTAATACCGTGGTTTGTAGTGGCCGGGAAGCACTGACCGCGGCGCCGGTTATGGCTACTGACCTGCGGGCTTCTGCTTCTTTGGTATTGGCGGCTTTGGTTGCTGACGGCGAAACGGTGGTCGAGCGAATTTACCATATCGATCGTGGTTACGAATGTATTGAAGAAAAACTGCAGCAGTTGGGTGCGCGGATCCGTCGAATTCCTACCGGGCTGCGGAGTGCCACGCATGGCTGAGATGTTAACGCTGGCGCTATCAAAAGGGCGGATTTTTGAAGAAACCTTGCCACTGCTGAAAGCAGCCGGTATTGAGCCGCTCGATGATCCTGAAACCAGTCGTAAATTGATCCTCGCCACCAATCACCCGGATGTGAGGCTGATTATTGTTCGGGCCTCTGATGTGCCGACTTATGTTGAATATGGCGGTGCCGATCTGGGCGTAGCTGGTAAGGATGTGTTGATGGAGCATCCGGATGCCGAGTTGTATGAGCCTGTAGATTTACAAATAGCCCGCTGCAAATTGATGACCGCCGGCCGCAAAGATGCGCCGCTTCCACCGGGCCGTTTAAAAGTTGCGACCAAATTTGTCGAGAGCACCCGTCGCTTTTATGCCGCGCAGGGTCAGCAGGTCGATATCATCAAATTATATGGTTCTATGGAGCTGGCACCGTTAGTAGGTCTCGCTGATCGGATTGTAGATGTGGTTGATACAGGCAACACTCTACGTGCCAATGGTTTGGAGCCTTTAGAACTTATTGCGGATATCAGCTCGCGTTTAGTGGTCAATAAGGCATCTATGAAAACAAAACATCAACGGATCCAACAGTTTATTTCACATATCCGTGCCGCCGTTATTGAGAGAAAACATGTTTGAAGTGAGTCGATTAAATTTTCAGCAAGCTGATTTCTGGTCAAAGCTATCAGAGCTGTTAGCCTGGGAAGGTGTTTCCGATACTGCTGTGACGGATACCGTGCGTAATATTCTGGCGGATGTAAAACAGCGCGGTGACCAAGCTGTTGTTGAATACAGCCAAAAATTCGATCGGGTTAAAGCGACCCGTTTAGCGGATCTGGAAATTCCTATGGACCGGGCGCATGCCTCGCTGAAATCGATCCCGGCGGAGCAACGTGAGGCATTGGAAAAAGCGGCTGAGCGGGTGCGTCGTTACCATCAGCATCAGAAACAGGAGTCATGGCAATATACCGAAGCCGATGGCACGGTATTGGGCCAGCAGATAACGTCATTGGATCGTGCCGGTTTATATGTGCCAGGAGGTAAGGCTGCTTATCCTTCATCGGTATTAATGAATGCCATTCCGGCTAAAGTTGCCGGTGTTCAGGAACTGATCATGGTGGTGCCAACACCCGATGATGAGGTTAATGAACTGGTGCTCGCGGCCGCGGCAATTGCTGGTGTGGATCGGATTTTTGCCATTGGTGGCGCGCAGGCCGTTGCTGCTATGGCTTATGGCACGGAAACCATTCCGCAGGTCGATAAGATCGTTGGTCCCGGTAATATTTTTGTCGCCACTGCCAAAGGCATGGTATTTGGTACGGTTGGCATTGACATGATTGCCGGGCCATCAGAAATTCTGGTGATTTGTGATGGCAAAACCGATCCGGACTGGATTGCTATGGATCTGTTTTCACAGGCCGAACATGATGAAGATGCGCAGGCAATTTTAGTCTCACCAGATGCCGATTTTCTCGACAAAGTCGCCGCATCGATTAATAAGCTGCTGCCGACCATGGAACGTGAAGCCATGATCCGCACATCCTTAGGTAATCGCGGTGCGCTGGTTCAGGTTGCGGACATGACAGAAGCCGTTGAAGTAGCCAATTTTATTGCTGCGGAACATTTAGAATTATCGGTCGATAATGCCGCCGACATGGCTAAACAAATACGCCATGCTGGTGCGATTTTTATGGGGCGCTACACACCCGAAGCGCTGGGTGATTACTGCGCCGGACCTAATCACGTTTTACCAACATCACGAACAGCCCGCTTCAGTTCGCCACTGGGTGTTTATGATTTTCAGAAACGCTCCAGTCTGATTCAGGTGTCAGCTGAAGGCGCGCAAACGCTGGGCAAAATCGCCTCGGTTTTAGCTCGTGGTGAGAGTCTGACCGCCCACGCCCGCAGTGCTGAATACCGTTTAAAAGATTGATATGAGCCGCTTTTGGAGTGATTTTGTCCATCAACTGGAGCCGTATGTTCCCGGTGAACAACCGCCCGGCGCCAATCTGGTCAAACTCAATACCAATGAAAATCCATTCGGCCCATCACCAAAAGTTATAGATGCCATTCGAATGGCGGCAACAGACCGTTTGCGACTGTATCCCGTTCCGGATGGTGGACCGTTACGTCAGGAAATTGCCAGTTATTACAAAGTAGATAGCAGCAATGTGTTTGTTGGCAATGGCTCCGATGAAGTGCTGGCACATCTGTTTTATGGTTTGTTCAAGCATCCGCAGCCCATTTTATTTCCGGATATTACTTACAGCTTTTATCCGGTGTATTGCCAGTTGTATGGCATTGATTCCCAGACCGTACCTTTGACGGATGATTTTTCGCTGAATATTGCAGATTATCAGCGTGCTAATGGCGGTATTATTTTTCCGAACCCAAATGCGCCGACCGGTCGCTTATTAGCGCTCAGCGACATTGAAGCGCTGTTAAAAACCAATACCGAGTCGGTGGTGGTCGTTGATGAAGCCTATATCGATTTTGGTGGTGAAACGGCGGTCCCGCTCACGCAACAGTATCCAAACTTGCTGGTCACACAAAGTTTATCGAAATCCCGCTCCCTTGCTGGAATGCGTATTGGTTTTGCTATTGGTCATGCCGATTTAATTGAAGCACTGGTCCGTGTTAAAGACAGTTTTAATTCCTATCCGCTGGACAGTCTGGCGATTGCGGCTGGTGTTGCGGCATTTGAAGATAGGAAGTATTTTGAGGAATGCCAGCAAAAGGTGATTGCGGAACGAGAGTTGGTTAGTCAGGCTATGCAGGAAATGGGCTTTGATGTGTTGCCGTCAGCTGCCAATTTTGTGTTTGCACGCCATCCACAGCACGATGCCAGAGAGTTGGCTGCGGCGCTTCGCGAGAAGGGTATTATTATTCGCCATTTTAATAAGCCGCGCATTGATCAGTTTTTGCGGATCACAATCGGCACTCACACTGAGAACCAGCTGCTGTTAAGCGAATTGGATGTCTTAGTTTAGCGTTTCCTTATGCTGAGTAATTCGTTTAGCCGTTGCTGATCTTGCTCATATTGCTGGGTCAGCATCAGAATTTCTGCTTCCAGTTGGCGAATCATTAACTGATTATTGTTCAACTCCTGCTCGGCTGCGTCTAGCCGTTGTTTCAGATTTTCGGTGATAGGCTTGCCGCTAAGTTCTTTCTCTGCGGCTTGCTGTTGAACAGCTGTCAATTTCTGCTCAAGTACAGGATTTTTTTCAGTGTGTGCGTTCAGCTGGTTTTGCCGATAGCTTAGTTCTTTGTCGCGTGCGGCAAGCAACTCATCTTCGGATTGATAAATATTCAGCAGATTTTGATCATGCAAGCTTTGCTGCCGCTGCATTATCGCGATTTTTTTTGCATCGTTCTCAGCGGTTTTCTGTGCTGCCTGTTCAGCGGCCTGGCGTTCTGCTTGTTCGGCGAGCTGCGCTTCGGTTAATGGTGGCGGTACTCGCTCAATTAAGCGCATGGTTTTATCATCGAGAATATCGTAGCCCCGTTGTGCAGCTTCTGGCGGCAATGTTTTGCTCAAAGTAGGCGTACCGCTTTCATCATTAAAACGAAATAATTGACCGGCAGAAACGTGGCTGGCGGCCAGACAAAAACCTAACAAAAAGCTGCTGCAAAGCAAGCGTTTGCGTATCATCCTAATTCTCCGACTTGGTAAAACGGCCTAAACTTTGACATTTTTTGAACATTGTATTCTGTTTGTTATTTCTCTGCTGGCTAATACCTTTTCAGCCCTGAGTGGTGGCGGTGCCGGTCTGATTCAGTTTCCGGTGTTGATTTTTCTGGGTTTAAGTTTTGCTGTGGCGTTGGCCACGCACAAAGTTGCTAGTGTAGCGCTTGGTGTTGGGGCGGCGCTACGTTATATGTCGACCAGCCGGCTAGAACGCCAGTTTGTGTTGCTGCTGCTGATCGCCGGTTTACCTGGTGTGGTGCTGGGTGGCAGTGTCATCTTGCTGGTGCCGGATCGTATTGCTGAAATTGCGCTGGGTATTCTAACCGGCAGCCTTGGTATTTATTCGTATTTCAAACCGCAGTTAGGTCAGGATTATCAGCCGGAGCATCGAGATTGGCCGGGCTATTTACGTGGTGGTTTGATGCTGTTTTTTCTGGGGTTCCTGAACGGGTCACTGACTTCTGGCACCGGCTTATTTGTCACCATCTGGCTGGTATTATGGTTTGGCATGGATTATCAGCGGGCGGTCGCTTATACGCTGATTCTGGTGGGATTATTCTGGAATGGGGCCGGTGCCATTACTTTAGGCATACTCGGCGATATTCGTTGGGACTGGCTGCCAGCCTTATTGCTGGGGTCTTTAATCGGCGGTTATTTGGGCTCTCATTTGGCATTGCGCTGGGGCAATCGCTGGATCAAACGCTGTTTTGAAGTGATAACAATTTTGATCGCTTTGCGACTGATTATCGGCCCGGTTTAAACTCCATATTCGGCGCGATAGGCAGCGACCGCATCGCGATGGCTTTGTAATTCCGCCTGGCCATCCAGATATTGCAGCAAATCAGCCAGACAAATAATGCTGATAACCGGAATATCGTAATCGCCCTCCACCTGAGCAATGGCAGATTTTTCGGTTTTGCCACGCTCCTGACGATCCAGCGCGATCACAACGCCAGCGGGTTCGGCGCCAGCAGCCCGGATCATGGCAACTGACTCACCGACTGACGTGCCGGCAGAAATCACATCATCAATAATCAGCACTTTGCCGGTGAGCGGTGCGCCTACCAGTTGACCACCTTCACCATGATCTTTGGCTTCTTTGCGATTAAAGGCATAGGGCATATCAATCTGATGCTGATCTGCGAGTGCAATCGCCGCAGTCGATGCCAGTGGAATACCTTTATAAGCAGGGCCAAACAACACATCAAATGTCAGGCCACTGTCGACGATACGCTGCGCATAAAACCGGCCTAACTGCGCCAGACTGAAGCCACTGTTAAACAGGCCACTGTTAAAAAAATACGGGCTTTGCCGGCCGGATTTCAGCGTGAAACTGCCAAACCGCAGCACGCCTGTTGCCAGGGCAAATTCAATAAAGTCGTGTTGATATTTTTTCATGTTATTTAGGTTGGTTTTGCACCAGATAAACAGCGGTTTCGCCAAATAGATTCGGCAGCAGCCGAATGGCCAATGTGTCTTTATATTCGTGATTGACGACGCTGCGATTGATGATGTTGAAGTGATTAGCGCGGCATAACTGCTCAAAATCTTTAATCGTACACAGGTGTATATTTGGCGTATCAAACCAGTGATTAGGCAGGCTTTTGGATACCGGCATATGACCGCTTAAACTTAATTGCCACCGACATTGCCAGTGACCGAAATTGGGAAAACCGATAATGCCATGACGGCCAACACGCATGATTTCCTGCAATAAAAAGTCTGGCCGCTTAATCGCCTGCAAGGTCTGCGACAAAATCACATAATCAAAACTCTGATCGGCAAATTGACTGAGCCCTTCATCCAAATCTGCCTGAATGACGTTGATTCCGGCACGCAAACAATCAGCGAATTTGCTGTTATCAATTTCCAGGCCGTAGCCCGTGACATTGCGATCCTGTAAATGATGCAGCAATGTGCCATTGCCGCAGCCCAAATCCAGAACGCTGGCGCCGTCCGGGATCCAGTCACTGATGATTTGTAAATCGACACGTAATGTCATCAGCTGTTCACCTCTTTGGCAACTAACTGCATATAGGTGCCAAAAATTTCCATATAACGCGGTATCGGCATTAAAAACGCGTCATGACCCTGATGGGCTTCAATTTCGGCATAACTGACCTGTTTACCGGCGCTGAGCAGCGCATCGACAATCTCCAGCGAACGCAGCGGGGAAAACCGCCAATCGCTGGTAAATGACATCACCAGGGTTTTGGCTTTAATGCCTTGCATGGTGGCATTGAGATCATCATTAAAGGCTTTGGCAGGATCAAAATAATCCAGTGCTTTGGTCATTAGCAAATAGGTATTGGCGTCAAAACGTTCAACAAAACTGGAGCTTTGATAACGCAGATAACTTTCGATTTGGAATTCAACATCATAACCATAGTGGATCTGGCCACTGCGGAGTTCGCGGCCAAATTTCTGGCCCATGGCTTCATCTGATAAATAGGTGATATGGCCCAGCATCCTTGCTAATCCGAGGCCCTGGCGGGGCAGAGTGTTGTGTTCGGCGTAATAGCCATTGTGGAAATCGGGATCGGATTTAATGGCGGTACGCGCCACTTCATTAAAAGCGATATTTTGCGCCGATAATTTTGGCGCGGCGGCAATGATTAAGGCATGACGAACACGATCCGGCAGGGAAATCGCCCATTGCATTGCCTGCATACCACCCAGACTGCCACCAATCACCGCGGCCCATTGTTGGATGCCCAGTGAATCGGCCAAAATTGCCTGACTGTTTACCCAGTCTGTCACCGTGACAATGGGAAAATCCGGGCCATACAATTTGCCGGTTTTCGGATTCAGCGTATTAGGGCCGGAAGAGCCTTTGCAGCCACCCAGGTTATTTGGGCAAACCACATAAAACTCGTTGGTATCAATTACTTTGCCAGGGCCAATGGCACTGTCCCACCAGCCGGGCTTTTTATCATCGAGACTGTGATAGCCGGCGGCGTGATGATCACCGGATAAGGCATGGCAAATCAGTACCGCATTCGATTTGTCGGCATTGAGCTGTCCATAAGTTTCATAAACCAGTTCAAATTGCGACAAACTGCGACCACAATCCAAATCCAGTGGTTCAGTGATGCGCAGGCTTTGCGGATTAACAAGTCCAACCGAATCGGCCGGCAGATTATCGGGCATAACAGCGGTCATCTGAATAGTAAGCGGGCATTTTAATCAGCAACTGGCCGGCAAGCAATTAAACACTGCCAATAAGCAGCGGCAACACCAGCATTTTCAGTACTTGCAAACCAATAATGACGATAAGTGGAGATAAATCCAAGCCTCCCATATCGGGTAATATCCGCCGCACTGGGTTGAGCAGTGGCGCATTGATACGCACCAGCAATTCGGTCATCGGGTTGTAGTTGCCCGGCGGTGTCAGCCAGCTGAGGACCACTTCGATAATAATGGTTACCGTAAATAGCGTAATAAACAGTGTGAACACTTCCGCCAGCGTATAAGGAATCAGCGCCAGAATACCTGGCACGTTACCCTGCAATGCTGTAATCAGAATGAGTTTGAACAAACCAATAAGCAGTAATAAAACCAGCACCGCGGTATCCAATTTACCAACCGGCGGCAGAATTTTACGCATAGGTTGTACCAATGGCTGGGTAGCGCGGATCACCATTTGCGTCAAAGGTTGATTGGTCGGCCAGTGAATCCAAGGCATTAGTAATCGCAATGCCACGATAATCATGTAAAGAAAAAACAATGTATCAATAATAAAAATAAGCGGATTGCTGAGGTAACCGTCAGTCATGGTCTTGTCCTAATTGATCACCGAGTTCACGGGCACGCAGCGCCGCAGCGACTAATGCATTTTCGAATAAACCATGCAGACCACCGTCTTCCAGTTCATGGATGGCGCGTTCGGTGGTTCCACCTGGCGAGGTGACTTGCTGGCGCAGCTGGTTGGCTGGCACACCGCTTTCCAAAGCCATTTTAGCAGCACCGAATGCCGTTTCCAGACATAAAAGCCGTGCGGTTTCCTGTGGCAAACCCAATTCAATGGCAGCATTTTCCATGGCTTCCATAACCAAAAAGAAATAAGCCGGGCCACTGCCAGATAACGCTGTTACAGCATCCATTTTGGTTTCATCATCCAGCCAAATCGCCAAACCAACAGCTCGCAGAATCCCTTCTGCCTGTTCACGTTGTTGATTATTAACCTGACCATTGGCAAATAATGCCGTAGCACCTGCCTGCACTAGGGACGGTGTATTAGGCATGGCGCGAACAATTGCTGCTTCAGGTTGCTGCAACCAGCGGTCAAGATCACCGAGGCGGATACCGGCTGCAATCGAGATTAATACCGCATTGGCAGGCCAAACAGTGGATAGTGCTTTCACCACATCCTGCATTTGCTGTGGTTTAATCGCCAGCAAAATCACCTCAGCAGATTGCACCGCATTTGCCAGGTCCTCATGCGTATGAACGTTATAATCCTGCGCTAAGGCCTTCAATACGGTGGTTTGTGTATCAAGTACGTGGATTTGCTGGGCCGGGAGTCCGTCAGCAATTAATCCACCGATGAGGCTGCGCGCCATGTTGCCGCCGCCGATAAAAACAATTTTGCCGTTATTCATTAGGGTCGTATTACCTCAAATCCAGTCTGGTCAGTGTACTGTTTATCATGGTTTCTGTGTATGCCGCTGGCCAAATAATGCTGTACCAATCCGAACCATGGTACTGCCCTCGGCAATCGCCGCATTGAGATCAGCCGACATACCCATTGATAGTGTGTCGATGTTCGAAAATTGTGATTGTAAGGCCTGATATTGTTGAAAACTGCGCCTGAAGGCATCATGCTGGGCATCAACATCATCAGTCGCTTGCGGTATCACCATCAGACCGCGTAACTGCAAATTTGGCAGATTGTCTACATCTTTCGCCAATGCCATCAAGGCATCGACGGTAACCCCGGCTTTACTGTCTTCGGCATCGATATTGACCTGTAAACAAATATTCAGGGGTGGTAAATCATCGGCACGTTGCTCACTGAGACGCCTGGCGATTTTCAAGCGATCGACACTATGTACCCAATCAAACTGTTCAGCAATATCGCGGGTTTTATTGGACTGGATCGGTCCGATAAAATGCCAAGTCAGTTCTAAATCAGCCAGATCAGTGATTTTGTGCAGTGCTTCCTGTAGATAATTTTCGCCGAAATCTTGCTGGCCGGTCAGAGCCAGTTCACGCAGTCTATCAGCGGACCAGGTTTTACTGACAGCCAGCAACTTGACTGATCCTGTGAGACGATTTGCTGACTTTTCAGCATCACGGATTTTCTGCAAAACGTCCTGTAAACGATTTTTTATCTCTGCCATGTTGCAAGCCTTATGAGAGCGCGCTACCTTAGCTATATTCACTTTGCGGTCAATGGCCGGTAACAATCATTCAATTATTAGGGATAATCCATGGATATTACTGAATTGCTGACCTTCAGTGCAAAGAATAACGCGTCGGATCTGCATATTTCCTCTGGTGAACCACCGATGATCCGTGTCGATGGTGATGTTAAACGTATTAATTTGCCGCCAATGGAGCACAAAGAAGTGCACGGCATGATTTACGACATCATGAACGACAAGCAGCGTAAAGACTTCGAAGAGTTTCTAGAAGCTGATTTTTCGTTTGAAGTGCCTAACTTAGCCCGGTTCCGGGTCAATGCCTTTAATCAGAATCGCGGCGCGGCGGCGGTTTTCCGGACCATTCCGTCGGTAGTACTGACCCTGGAACAACTGGGCGCGCCGGAAATTTTCAAACAAATTTCTGATAATCATCGCGGTATTGTGCTGGTCACCGGCCCAACCGGTAGTGGTAAATCCACTACGCTGGCGGCGATGATTAATTACCGCAACGAAAAAGATAATGAACATATTCTGACCATTGAGGATCCCATCGAATTTGTTCATAAAAGTAAAAAATGTTTGATTAACCAACGTGAGGTGCACCGCGATACGCTGGGTTTCAGCGAAGCATTGCGTAGCGCTCTGCGCGAAGATCCCGATATTATTCTGGTCGGTGAGCTGCGCGATTTGGAAACCATTCGTCTGGCATTAACTGCCGCAGAAACCGGCCATTTGGTTTTTGGTACGTTGCATACCTCATCAGCGGCCAAAACCATTGACCGTATTATTGACGTATTTCCTGCTGCTGAAAAAGATATGGTGCGATCAATGTTGTCGGAATCGCTAAGAGCGGTTATTTCGCAAACCCTGCTGAAAAAAGTCGGCGGCGGTCGGATAGCTGCGCATGAGATTATGATCGGTACACCGGCCATTCGTAATCTCATCCGAGAAGATAAGGTACCGCAAATGTATTCCGCCATACAGACCGGCGCCTCAATTGGTATGCAGACATTGGATCAATGTCTGCAGGAACAAGTGCGCCGTCAGCAAATTACCAAAGCTGAAGCCCTACCGCGTGCCGTTAACAAAGATTTGTTCCGTTAGGAGATT
>JBFJJO010000003.1:0-38154 GCA_041612215.1 Methylophaga sp. | reverse complement strand
GGTTTTTTGTGGAGTCATATGGGCTGGTTTTTATCGGACAGTTACTATCAAGCGGATTATTCGTTGGTCACCGATTTAAAGAAATTTCCAGAATTACGTCTGTTAGATCGTTACGACATTCTGGTGCCCGTGTTATTGGCGGTGGGTTTGTTTGCAATGGGCAGTTTTCTGCAACAAAGTCAGCCGCAGTTAGGCACCAGTGGTGCACAAATGCTGGTGTGGGGCTTTTTTATTTCGACGGTATTTCTGATACACGCAACTCTGGCAATCAATTCAATGGCGCATCGATTTGGCAAGCAACGCTATAACACTGGCGATGAAAGCCGCAATAATGCGTTGTTGGCCTTATTAACGCTTGGTGAGGGCTGGCATAACAATCATCACCATTATCCGGTCTCAGCGCGTCAGGGCTTTTACTGGTGGGAAATAGATATCAGTTATTACCTGCTCAAGGGCATGGCCAAACTGGGCCTGGTTTGGGATTTGCGGACAGTACCGGAAGAGCGACGTGCTCAACACGCTGCAGATATGGGGCTGCGCTAATGAAAATTGCAGTTATTGGTGGCGGTATAGCTGGCTTATCGTCTGCATATTACCTGAGCCAACATCACCAGGTAACGTTATTTGAGGCCAACAATTATTTGGGTGGCCATACCGATACCCATGAAATCCGGGTGGCTGGCGAGATATACGATATCGATACCGGCTTTATTGTTTTCAACAAGCAAAATTATCCGAATTTTAGCCGACTTTTAGACGAACTCCAGGTTGAAAGCAAACCTACAGAAATGAGTTTCAGTGCCAGCAATGTGTTGACGGGACTGGAATATAACGCCACTGATTTAAACCGTTTATTTTGTCAACGCCGCAATATCTTGAGTCCGCGGTTTTACCGGATGCTTTGGGATTTAGTGCGCTTTTATCGCCAGGCGCCTCAGCTGCTCGAAAGCGATGACGATAGTCTGACTATCGGTGAATATCTAAGCAAAAACCGTTACAGCGATGTCTTTATCGATGATCATTTAATGCCGATGGCCTGTGCCTTGTGGTCGGGGCCGGGCACTGCCATCCGTGAATTTCCGGCGCGTTATTTCATTAGCTTTATGCACAATCACAATATGCTGAACTTGACTGATAGACCGCAGTGGCGGGTAGTTAGTCACGGCTCCAAGCGTTATGTCGACAAGTTGATTAGTCAGTGCTCAGCGACATTTCACACAGCTGCCGTCGTGCAGGGTATCAGCCGCGATGCCAGTGGCGTGACGGTCCGGTTCAACGGAGAGTCACAGCGGTTTGATAAAGTAGTCATAGCCACCCATTCTGATCAGGCGCTTCGTTTATTGGATAAACCCAGCAAAGCCGAAATTGAGATTTTGGGCGCCATTGGTTATCAGCAAAACGATATGTTGCTGCATTCTGATAAACAGGTTTTGCCGCGTAAAAAAGCAGCCTGGGCGAGCTGGAATGTCAGAGTGTGTCCGGAGCTAGCGAATCAATGCACCGTTAACTACCACATGAATACATTGCAGGGCATCGATGCACCGCTGGAATTTATTGTGTCTCTCAACAGCAATCATCTGGTGGATCCTGCAAAAGTTTTTCTCGGTCGCAAGTATGCGCATCCCATTTATAACGCTGCCACATTAGCAGCACAAAAACGCTGGGATGAATTGGCTGGTAATGAGCATACTTTTTATTGTGGTGCTTATTGGGGATGGGGCTTTCATGAAGATGGCGTTAACAGCGCCTTACGGGTAATGGAAACGCTGCAGCAACAAACACAGGATGTCTCGAATGTTGCCTGATGGAATTTACCAGGGCTCTGTGCTGCATCAGCGGCATCTGCCGCATAACCATCGTTTTAAATATCCGCTGGCAATGCTGATGCTGGATTTGGATGAACTGCAGCAACGTTTTTCACGGTCACGACTTTGGTCTTTGGAGCGTTTCAATCTGATTAGTTTTTATCGCGCTGATTATCTTCGGAGTGACACGGCTGATCTGAAAACGGCTGTCAGCGAACTAATCAAACAACGTTGCGGTGATGCTTTCAGCGGCCAAATCAAGATTCTGACCCACCCACGCTATCTGGGCTTTATTTTTAATCCTGTGACATTTTATTTCTGCAGTGAAGCGGATTCGCTGAAATATATTGTCGCTGAAATTAATAATACGCCGTGGAATGAGCGTTATGCCTATGTGCTGATGGTAGAAGAAAATCAAACGCAGCCGATGCATTTTGTGTTTGATAAACAATTCCATATATCACCGTTTATGCCAATGGACGTGAAGTATCATTGGCAATTTAACTTACAGCCCGATGCCTTAAATATTCATATGGTGATGATTAATGATGGTGAGCGGCAATTTGATGCCGCCATGCGGGCGACTATGCAGCCTTTAACAACTAAAAATATGCGTTGGCTGCCGATCCGTTATCCCTTACAAACGCTCAGTGTGGTTTTTCGGATCTACTGGCAAGCATTACGCTTGTGGGGCAAACATACGCCATTTTTCAGCCATCCCGACAAGCAGCCCGATTTACCTGTCGCGCGTAATAGAGAGGAAAAATGAACCGACCAATCTCGCCACCGAGTGTGCTGCAAAAAGTTAGCCGCAGCTCGAAACTGTTCGAAAAACTGGTAATTAATCAGCTGAGTCAGTTGCAGGATGGCTGTATTCATCTGCATACCACCGAAAAAGTCTATGAACTGGGTGATAGTGAAGCCGATTTGTCAGTCAGTTTGACGGTTTATGACCGGCAGTTTTTCGATTCGGTGGTGCGTGGTGGCAGTGTTGGTGCGGCGGAATCCTATATGGCCGGCGACTGGCATTGCAGTGATTTAACAGCGTTGGTGCGGATTCTGGTACGTAATCAGGATCTCACCGATGATATGGAAAAAGGCTTGGCGAGATTCGCCGGCTGGTTAATGAAAGGCTGGCACTTTTTCAATCGCAACAGCCATCAAGGCAGCCGTAAAAATATCGCGGCGCATTATGATCTGGGCAATGACTTATTCAGTTTATTTTTGGATAAAGACTGGATGATGTATTCATCGGCGCTGTATTTTACTGGCGATGAAAGTCTGGAAGTAGCGCAGACGCAAAAGCTGCAGCGACTTTGCGACAAACTTGATTTACAGCCCGGCGACCATTTGCTGGAAATCGGCACCGGTTGGGGTGGTTGCGCGATCTTTGCCGCCAAAAACTACGGTTGTCGGGTAACGACCACGACCATTTCACGCGAGCAATATAATCACGCAACGACGCGGGTCAAAGCCGAAGGGCTGCAAAACCAGATAACGGTGTTGCTCGAAGATTACCGTGACTTAACCGGCAAGTTTGATAAATTGATTTCTATCGAAATGGTGGAGGCGGTTGGCCATCATTACATTGATGGTTATTTTTCCCGCTGCAGTGAATTGCTGAAAGAAGATGGTCTGGCGATTATTCAAGCCATCACCATTGAAGATCATCGCTATGTTCAAGCGGTTAAAGAAGTCGACTTTATTAAGCGCTATATTTTCCCCGGCAGTTTTATTCCCAGCGTCACGGTGCTGAGTAATTCAGCTGCCAAAGCCAAATTAAAACTGATTAATTTAGAAGATATTGGTCCCAGCTATGCGCTGACATTAGCCGAATGGCGGCAGCGGTTTATGTTGCAGCTGGATAAGGTGCGTGGGCTCGGTTATCCCGACAGCTTTATCCGGATGTGGGAATTTTATATGTGCTACTGCGAGGGCGGTTTTGCCGAACGCAGTATTGCCGATGTGCATTTATTGTTCAGCAAACCGAAAAACCGCCGGCCACAATGGGTGCCCGTCAATGGCTAAGAAAAACATCATTAATTTTGTGCTGTTTCAAATCAGCTGGTTGGTTTGTGTGTTATCCGGTGCTGCAGATAATAACCTGCCAGCAGTCTTGATGACGGTTGTATTTGTGTTAGTGCATTTTCGTTATTTTGCCTGGCGTTATACTGATTTTCGTTTGATTATTGCTGGATTGCTGGTCGGCTTGGTACTGGATAGTTTTTACTCAGCGACAGGTTTGATGGCATATAACGGACAAACGATGCCGCCTTTTGCGCCATGGTGGATTTTGTGTCTGTGGATCAACTTCATGCTGACTTTGAATCATTCATTGGGCTGGCTCCTGGAACGGCGCTGGCTGGCAGCATTAATCTCGGCAATTGGTAGCCCGTTGTCCTATTTTGCCGGTCAAAAGCTGGGCGCCCTGAGTTGGCTGCAACCGGAAATGCTGATTATGGTGACAGCTGTTTCCTGGGCGATTGCAGTGCCAATGATACTAACGCTGGCAAGTCATTGGCGTAAGCAGGAGCGGCAGCGGGAGATACAACATGCTGTGGCTTAGTCTGGGCATAGTCGCAGGAGTGATGTTGCTGGGTTGGGTTTGGCAGCAGCGTACCCGCAATGCTGGCATCGTTGATGTGTTATGGGCATTCAGTCTCAGCGGACTGGCGTTTTTTTATGCGCTTGTCGGTGATGGCAATACGGCTTTACGATTGCTCACAGGCGTAGTCATGGGCTTATGGTACCTTCGCTTAGGCTGGCATTTGGCGCAGCGAGTTGCAGGTGAGCCTGAAGATGGCCGCTATCAGTATTTGCGAGAGTATTGGGGTGATAAAGCCGGGCTCTATTATTTTTTCTTTTTCCAATTTCAGGCCTTACTGGCCTGGGGCTTTGCCTGGCCGGTATATCTTATCAGTCAGGGGCAGCTTAATGAATTTGGCTGGCCGCAATATTTTGGTATTGCCGTTGTGTTGGTGGCTATTTGTGGCGTGACATTAGCTGATCGGCAATTACAGCAATTTCGTAATGATCCGGCCAATAAGGGCAAAGTATGTCAGCAGGGACTCTGGTATTACTCACGGCATCCCAATTATTTTTTTGAATGGCTGCATTGGTTTGCTTATCCCTTGCTCGCAACGGGTATTGCTGGCGGTCTTTGGCTCTGGCTGGCGCCGCTGATAATGTTGCTGTTTTTATATTTTGTTACAGGTATCCCGTATACCGAGCAGCAATCGATTCGCAGTCGTGGTGATGCTTACAGACGTTATCAGCAAACCACTAGTCCGTTTATTCCCTGGAGAAAAAAACATGTCAGTCATTAACCTTGCCGAAAAGGGGCTGCTGCCAGATGCAGTGATCCGAATGGGAATTCGGCGCTTGCTCAAACAGCGGCTGCAGGATGAACGTGCAGATGATTTACAGGCGGCCAGTGAACAGAAAAACCGCTGCATTGAAATGCTGCGGCAAAGCCCGATTGCCATTGAAACGGATGCCGCCAATGAACAGCATTATGAAGTGCCGGCGGCCTTTTATCAGTTAGCATTGGGTAAACATCTGAAATACAGCGGTTGCTGGTGGGATGAGTACACGCTGACGCTGGATGAAGCCGAGCAGGCGATGCTGGAACGTTATGTTGAGCGCGGCCAGTTTGAAAACGGTCAGGATGTATTGGAACTCGGCTGTGGCTGGGGTTCGCTGACCTTATATCTTGCTGAGCGTTTTCCGTATTCGCGGATTACCGGAGTGTCCAATTCGCATTCGCAGCGCCAACATATTGAAAAACAAGCCCATCAACGGGGACTGACCAATATTCGAATTATCACTGAAGACGTCAATCAGCTGGAACTGGAAGGTCAGTTTGATCGCGTGGTGTCGATAGAAATGTTTGAACACATGCGAAATTATCAGCAGTTGTTTAACAAGGTGGGTAGTTGGCTACGTGCTGAGGGCAAACTATTTGTCCACATTTTCTGCCATCGCAGCGTGGTTTATCCATTTGAAACTGAGGGCGATGATAATTGGATGGGACGCTATTTCTTTACCGGCGGCCTGATGCCTTCAGCAGATACTTTGTTGCATTTTCAGGATGCACTGCGGATTGAAAAGCAGTGGCTGGTGGATGGCCGTCATTATCAAAAAACAGCCGAAGCCTGGTTGGACAATACCGATAAACACAGCAAAGCTATCTCTGATATTTTTGATGAATTATATGGCATCGGTCAAGGATCCATCTGGTTGCAACGGTGGCGATTGTTTTTTATGGCCTGTGCCGAGTTATTTGGTTACCGTCATGGGAATGAGTGGCTGGTCGGTCATTATTTGTTTAACAAACAAGTGAACTAAGGCATGGCTAAAGCCCATACCAATTTACAAGCCAAACTGATCAAGGTTTTTTTAATACAAATAGCCTTGATAAGTTTAGTGACCTTAGCCGGGGTATATGCCGCCAAAGCAACGCTCGAGGATGTTTTGGTGCGTGCTGCGCTGGAAGGTGAGGCGGAGCACTTCTGGCTGATGCGTAGTGAAAATCCTGATTTTCCACTGCCCAATACCATGAATTTACAAGCGCATATGGCGCCATCGGATAATTTACAATCGTTGCCGCCTGCCTTACGGGATTTACCGCCGGGCTTGCAGCGTACCCAGCTTAATGGCCAGGAGCCGATCGTTTTTGTTGAAGACAAAGCCGGTCAGCGGTTATTTCTGATTTTTGACGAAGTGAAGGTCTCTAGGCTGGCGCTGGTGTTCGGTATTTTGCCACTGGCACTGGTATTAGTGGTGCTGTATTTACTGGCATGGTTTGCTTACCGGCAATCGCATAAAGCAGTATCACCGATAGTCAAACTGGCGCGCGCTGTCGAGCAGGTTGATTTTCGTGAAGGTAACTTACCGCAGCTGGATTTGGATGATATCCGGCGGATGCCTGATGAAGAAGTTACCAGCCTGGTCAGAGCACTGGATCATTTTACCGGCCGGCTGGAAAATTTCATTGAGCGTGAGCGTAACTTTACCCGCGATGTCAGTCATGAATTACGTACGCCGATTGCGGTGATTCGGGGGGCACTGGAATTAGTTGAACGCAAATACGGTGATGCTGCGACGGCAGAAGTAAATAGGATGTATCGCACGCTCTACGATATGGAATCGCTGATTGAAACACTGCTGTTATTAGCCCGTGAGCAGGCACAATCGCTGCCAACGCAGCAAATAGTTGTCAATGATTTAATCAGCCATGAGCTGGATAATTTACGCATTATTCATCATGACAAACCGATCAGCGTCAACGTTGAAGAGTCTGGCATGTTGCTGGTGGATGCGCCGGAACGGGTATTACCGATCCTGATTGGTAACCTACTGCGTAATGCCTTTAATTACACGCTACAAGGCAGTGTGACCATCCGCATTCAGTCTGATGGCTTTTCTGTTGCAGACAGTGGCATAGGTATGGATAAAGCGCAGCTCAATCAGTTGTTCAAACCATTTTTTCGGGGACAGGAGAATGCAGCGCCGGGATATGGCATTGGCATGACCATTGTTAAGCGTCTCTGTAACCGCTATGACTGGAGCTTACGTTTATCGAGCAAGATGGGGGAAGGGACTGAGGTGAGTGTGCATTTTCCCAAAGCACAATTTCGTAGCCGCTAAACTTTATAGATCTTCTGGCAGGCAGACTTTATAGCCTACGCCGGGAATAGTGTGCATCAGTTGTTGCTCGAAAGGTTTGTCGATATTTTTTCGCAGATTATATAAATGGCTGCGCAGGGTATCACTATCAGGCGTATCGTCGCCCCAAACCTCAGATTCAAGCCGCTCGCGACTCACCAGTTTTGGCGATTCACGCATCAGAATTCGCAGAATATGTAAGGTGATAGGGGATAGCTTAATGGTCTTATCTTTGCGGGTGACCCGCATGGTCTCGAGGTCAAAGCGCAAGTCACCAACTTGCAGCTGCCCCCCTTCAAGTTCACCGCGCTTGCGACGGATCAATGCCGCTAGGCGCGCTTCCAGTTCGCGTAATTCAAATGGTTTAATCAGATAATCATCGGCGCCAACATCAAAGCCATTGACCTTGTCATTAATCGTGTCGCGTGCGGTGAGCATGATAACCGGTGTATCCAGATGCAACTCTTGGCGCAGTCTTTTACAAACTTCAAAACCGTCAATGCCCGGTAACATGACATCCAGCACCATCGCATCGTAATGATTCTCAGCCGATAATTGCAGGGCACTGATACCATCCGCCGCAAAATCAACAGTAAAGCCGCCAGCTTCTAAATAATCCCCTACATTTGCTGCCAAATCACGATGATCTTCAACGATTAAAATGGTGGCAGCAGGTATTTTCATAGTGAGCATCATGTCTGGGGTTATCAACAAGGTTGCACGTTACGATGTTCTTAAATACCTTGCAAGCTTTAAGCAAAATGTTGTTAATTTAGTTAAAAACCAATTGACTAATTAAATAGCAATCATTATCATTTGTATCACTATCTGAATGGGTCGCCAGCATGATTATCTGTGTTTGCAACAACGTAAATGTTAATGCCATCAAGTCAGCCGTCAATAATGGTGCTGATACTTTGGAAAAACTACGTGAAACCACCGGTGCGGGCGCTTGCTGCGGCAAATGTCAGTTTAAGGTTAACCGCCAGTTGCATCAACATTTAAGTCTGCAAAACGATGCGCAGTGCATGTCCAAAACGGCAAATTATTCATAACAATAATCCAATTGTCCGAAGTTCTCAGGCTGAGTACATTTTACTCAGTATCAAGCTAAGTCTTTCAATCCCCGTCAAAAATTACGCTTTACTAACTACCGTCATGTCTCTGACTACAAGTAAAGATCTTAATGGTTTTCATTTGCCTTTAATATCAAACACTTATCTTTGACTTTTATGTCAGATAAACGATAATCAAAAGATGCAAATTAACAGAAGGGTTGCATTATGAAAGGCGATAAAAAAGTCATCGAACTGCTCAACAAAGTACTTGGCAATGAATTGATTGCCATTAACCAATATTTTCTGCACGCCAAAATTTACAAAGACTGGGGACTGAAAAATCTCTACGAACATGAATATCATGAATCGATCGATGAAATGAAACACGCCGATCTGCTCACCGAACGGGTATTGTTCTTAGAAGGGTTGCCGAATCTGCAAGACCTTGGCGCACTGCGTATCGGTGAAAATACTCGTGAAATGTTAGAAGCGGATTTATCACTGGAAATGGATGCTATTCCAGATCTCAAAGAAGGCATCATTTATTGCGAACAAATCGGGGATTACGTCACCCGTGATTTGTTCAAACATATTTTAGAAGCTGAAGAAGAACATGTGGACTGGTTAGAAACACAACTGGGCCTTATCGACAAAATGGGCATCGAAAACTTCCACCAAGCTCAAATCGTTAAAGAAGCAGAATAAAACGGCTCTTCAAGCCACAGCCTAAGATTCAAAAGCCCCGTATGTTTGTGTTCGGGGCTTTTTTTGTGACAGGTTTATATCCCTGCTCAGTTTCAGCCGTTAACGTTGCTAGCAGTTTGAAAAACGAAGTGGATGGTCATGCAGCATAGGACATCTTTATTGTTTTAAAAACAACGTTTGAGGATTAGGGCAGAGATGGGTATTGGTTACGATCCATAGCAATGGTGTGAGGAATGATTAAGCTTTCTACACTTTCGGCTACAGCAAACGGTGAATACAAAAAAGCAGCTATCGCATAAGACGATAACTGCTTGATGTACTTATAAATAAGTGGTGCGCCTGGCACGATTCGAACGTGCGACCGCCTGGTTCGTAGCCAGGTACTCTATCCAGCTGAGCTACAGGCGCTTTAAAGCGGTAAATTATACTTTTATATGCCTGTTCTAGCAACGGTAAAAGTAAGTATTTGGCGGAGAGCGAGGGATTCGAACCCTCGATAGGGTATTAGCCTATACGCCCTTAGCAGGGGCGCGCCTTCAGCCACTCGGCCAGCTCTCCATCAAAGCCAAGCATTATACCAGCTATGATGGATTTGGCTAGTTAAAATGCCGATTATCCGGCAGTTGTCTGATCTTTTTCAGCTTGAATACGATCGTAAATTTCTTCACGATGTACTGTGACATCTTTCGGAGCATCAACACCAATCCGCACTTGATTGCCTTTGACACCCAGAACGTTAACGACGACATCATCACCAATAATCAGTGATTCTCCAACGCGACGTGTAAGTATTAGCATGGTATTCCCCTTACTCTGTTATTTAGGCTCCGAGGGCAGGGAAACGGACTCCCTTCATTAAATGGACTCGTGCCATGATTCCTGTTTTATATCTTGCTCAGAGGTCTTACTGCCTCTTCTAAATTCGTAAGACAGTTAACATAGTAAAACTATCCGAATCTATTGTGTACTATTATAACAGTAAGCCTAACCGTAATAGACAGGAAATACTTCCTGAGATCAATGATTTACTAGGCTTGTTCAAGATTAAAAGCCTTGTGCAAAGCCCTTACGCCAAGCTCCAGATACTTTTCATCAACCACGACAGAAATTTTAATTTCAGATGTGGAAATCATACTGATATTAATATTTTCGCGGGCCAGTGATTCAAACATGCTGCTGGCAATGCCGGCATGCGAGCGCATACCAACGCCGACCAGTGATATTTTAGCGATATGTTCATCACCATTGACTTCACGAGCATTCAATTCACTGGCGATTTGCTGAAGCATTTTTAACGCTGTCTGGTAATCATTACGATGTACTGTAAAGGTGAAGTCGGTCGTGGCATCATGACCGGTGTTTTGGATGATCATATCGACTTCGATATTTTGTTTGGCGATCGGGCCGAGAATTTTGTATGCGACACCGGGTTGATCAGGCACACCTAAAATAGTCAGTTTGGCTTCATCGCGATTAAATGCAATACCGGAAATAAGTGCTTGTTCCATTTCTTGTTCCTCAGACGTTATCAACGTACCACCACCCTCGGTAAACGAGGACAGGACGCGTAACGGGACATTATATTTACTGGCAAATTCTACGGAGCGTATTTGTAAAACCTTGGCACCCAGACTGGCCATTTCCAGCATTTCTTCAAAGGTAATACGATCAAGGCGACGGGCTTCTGGGACCACGCGCGGATCCGTTGTGTAAACGCCATCGACATCGGTATAAATCTGACATTCGTCGGCTTTTAATGCGGCTGCCAATGCGACGGCAGTGGTATCGCTGCCACCACGACCCAAAGTCGTAATATTGCCGTGCTCATCGCAGCCCTGAAAACCGGCGACAACGACGACTTTGCCTTGTGCCAAATCAGTGCGCATTTTGGCGTCATCAATTTCCATGATGCGGGCTTTATTATGTACATCATCAGTCAGGATACGGACTTGCGAGCCGGTGTAAGACTGTGCGGGCATACCCTGTTCTGCCAATGCCATACTGAGTAGGGCAATAGTTACTTGTTCACCGGTTGCCAGCAATACATCCAGCTCACGTCCACGAGGATCAGGATTAATCTCTTTGGCCAGCGCCACTAATCGATTGGTTTCACCACTCATCGCTGAGACGACGACCACGATATCGTGTCCATCATTGCGGTATTGAATAACTTTTTTTGCGACTTCTTTAATACGCTCGATGGAGCCGACGGAAGTCCCGCCGTATTTTTGTACTATAAGCGCCATGTTTAATTTTCCAGCTTGCTGGCAACCCAATCGGTTACCGAATCAAGCGCTTTTGATAAATGTTCCGGTTGATTACCACCGCCCTGAGCCATATCGGGACGACCACCACCTTTACCGCCTATTTGAGTTGCCACATGCGCAACCAAATCACCGGCGCGAATTTTAGCAGTCTGATCTTTGCTGACACCAGCGATTAAAGTGATTTTGTCATCTTCAATTGTCGCCAGGACAATTGCGGCGCTACCCAGCTTGTTTTTCAACTGATCAACGGCATCACGTAACGCTTTGGCATCAACACCATCTAACTTAGCAGCCAGTACTTTGACACCTTGAATATCATTGGCTTTGGCTGCTAAATCCTGGCCGGCGCTACTGGCCAGTTTGGTTTTTAAAGCTTCCAGTTCTTTTTCCAGCTGGCGGGTACGCTGCACCATTTGCGCGGTTTTATCTTCCACATTGTCTGCTTTGGCTTTGACCAAGTCAGATATTTTTCTGAGGCGATTTTCTGAGTCTTCAATATAGTTCAGTGCAATATCGCCGGTGACGGCCTCGATCCGCCGCACGCCCGAGGCAATACCGACTTCACCGATAATTTTGAAGATGCCAATATCACCGGTGCGGCCTACGTGGGTGCCGCCACATAGTTCAATAGAAAAATCCCCCATGCTTAGCACACGAACTTCGTCATCGTATTTTTCACCAAAAAGCGCCATTGCGCCGCTTTCACGCGCTTTTTCAATTGGCATCAAACGAGTTTCAACCGCGTGGTTAATACGGATCTGCTGATTGACCAGTCGCTCAATATTCCGCAACTGATCAGCGGACATCGGCTCAAAATGCGAAAAGTCAAAACGCAGCCGTTGAGAATCAACCAGTGACCCCTTTTGGGTGACATGCTCACCGAGAACTTGTCGCAGCGCTGCATGCAGCAAATGCGTTGCAGAATGATTTAATGCTGTGGCCTGACGATTGTTTTCATCCACATGCGCCAGCACTTTTTGGCCTACTTCAAAACTGCCGCGTTTGCATTCGCCGATATGGGTAAAAGCCTTGCCCTGTTTACGGGTGTCAGTGACAATAAAATGCGCACCAGCAGAATTAATTTCGCCCAAATCACCAACCTGGCCACCAGACTCGGCATAGAAGGGCGTGCTATCAAGCACGATAATGCCTGATTGGCCGGCTTTTAAGTGAACTACATTTTCACCATCAACCAAAATGGCAGTGATGGTTGCTTCCGTACGGGTGTGATCATAACCACAGAAAACGGTTTCACCATCAATGACAAGGCTTTCTGACAGACCCCCGCCGAATTGGCTGGCACTACGGGCACGATTACGCTGTGCTTCCATATGCCGTTCAAAGCCAGCTACATCAATGGTCAGACCACGTTCACGGGCTATGTCTGCCGTTAAATCAATCGGAAAACCATAGGTGTCATAGAGTAAAAACACCGTTTCACCGGGGATTTCTTTATCAGCCATCGCTTCAATAGCTTGATCAAGAATTTTCAAACCATGATCGAGGGTATCGGCAAAACGTTCTTCTTCTAGTTTCAGGGCACGTTCAACCAAAGGTTGGGCCTTGGCAAGCTCAGGGAACGCTTCGCCCATTTCAACGACCAGCGGCGCAACCAGCTTGTAAAAGAATGCTTCTTTTAAACCCAGTTTGTGGCCATGACGAATGGCCCGGCGGATAATCCGACGCAGCACGTAGCCTCGACCTTCATTGGAAGGCTGTACGCCATCAGTAATCATAAAGGCACAAGAGCGAATATGATCGGCAACCACTCGCGCAGAGGTATGGCTTGGGTCATCAATGCCGGCTAAGTCTATGATGGCTTTGATAAGATTTTGGAATAAATCAATATCGTAATTGTTGTGCTGGTGCTGTAATACTGCAGCTAATCGCTCCAGGCCCATGCCGGTATCAACCGACGGTTTGGGCAGTGGCGTCAGCGTGCCATCGGCAGCCCGATTAAACTGCATAAATACCAGATTCCAGATTTCGATATAACGATCGCCATCTTCATCCGGAGTGCCGGGTGGACCACCAGCAACATCGGCGCCATGATCATAAAAAATTTCCGAGCAGGGACCGCAGGGACCAGTATCACCCATCGACCAGAAGTTATCTTTAGCCCCAATTTTTGAAAAACGCTTGGGGTCAATACCGATTTCATTAAGCCAGATATCAGCAGCTTCCTGATCTTCTTCAAAGACTGTAATCCAGAGTTTCTCCGCTGGCAGGGCGAGGGTAACCGTCAAAAATTCCCAGGCATACTGAATGGCTTCACGTTTAAAATAATCACCGAAGCTGAAATTGCCGAGCATTTCAAAAAAGGTGTGATGGCGGGCGGTATAACCAACATTTTCCAAGTCATTATGTTTACCCCCAGCCCGCACGCAGCGTTGTGAACTGGTGGCGCGTGTGTATTTTCGGGTTTCAAGGCCAAGGAATAAGTCCTTAAACTGAACCATACCGGCGTTGGTAAACAACAACGTCGGATCATTGGCCGGAACCAACGGGCTGCTGGAAACAATTTCGTGACCTTTGCCAGCGAAATAGTCGAGGAACAATTTGCGGATCTCAGCGCTTGTCTTCATTGGGTGTGATTAAAACTTTCTGTAATTTGTTCATGAGTAAAACCCCGGTACTGTAAAAAGCGTAATTGCTTGGCACGCTCTTTAAAATCATCGGGGACCTGCTCGCCAAAACGCTTGCATCGTACTGCAACTGCAAGCGCAAACCAATCAATTTCTGCCGCTTTAAAAGCCTCGGCAATCAAGGTGTCACTGACACCGCGTTGTTTCAACTCCTGCCTTATTCTCAGCTCACCACAACCCCGTTGGCTTCGATGCCTTAAATAACTCTGCGTAAAACGCTGATCACTTTGCAGGTTATTTGTTTTCAGCCACTGCAAAGTCTTTTCGATCTCGATGTCCTGATGATCGTGTTGCTGCAATTTATTACGTAATTCACTGGCACTATGTTCACGGCGTGCCAGTAAACTCACCGCATGTTCATTACAGGAGCGGGGACTCACGCTTCTAATTCAGTATCTGCCTCGTCTGTTGCTTTGCTGGCTCTGGGTTGTTTGGGTGGCAACATGACGGCGCGGATTTTGGCTTCGATGTCATCAGCAATGGCAGGATTTTCTTTCAAAAACTGTCGGACATTGTCTTTACCCTGACCAATACGATTACTGTCATAGCTATACCAGGCACCTGATTTGTCAACAATTTCCTGACTCACGCCCAGATCAATCAGCTCACCTTCGCGTGAGATGCCTTCACCATACAAAATATCGAATTCAACTTGTTTGAAGGGCGGTGCGACTTTGTTCTTAACCACTTTGACGCGGGTTTCGTTACCGAGAATTTCATCACCTTTCTTGATGGCGCCGATACGGCGAATATCTAAACGAACCGAGGCATAGAATTTCAGGGCATTACCGCCGGTAGTGGTTTCCGGATTACCAAACATCACGCCAATTTTCATGCGGATTTGGTTAATGAAGATCACAAGCGTATTAGAACGCTTGATATTAGCTGTCAGTTTACGCAGCGCCTGAGACATTAAGCGTGCTTGCAGACCCATATGGCTATCGCCCATATCGCCTTCAATTTCAGCTTTTGGCGTTAATGCTGCCACCGAGTCAACGACAACAATATCAACTGCGCCGCTGCGCACTAACATATCGGTGATTTCTAACGCTTGTTCACCGGTGTCGGGCTGAGAAACCAGAAGGTCATCAATATTAACGCCGAGTTTTTCGGCATATAGAGGATCCAACGCATGTTCGGCATCGACAAACGCTGCAGTACCGCCCAATTTCTGCATTTCAGCAATGGCGTGCAATGTCAGAGTGGTTTTACCAGATGATTCCGGGCCGTAAATTTCGACTACCCGTCCGCGTGGCAAACCGCCAATACCGAGTGCGACGTCGAGACCAATCGAGCCAGTAGATACGGCATCGATATCACGGGAGGCGCTTCCATCGCCTAAACGCATCACGGCACCTTTACCAAATTGTTTTTCAATTTGACCTAAGGCAACGCCCAGCGCTTTCTTTTTGTTTTCATCCATTTGCTTACCCCTGATAATGATTTTTTACAACCGGTGATTATCACACACAAGTGGTTATCACTCTAGCATTTCGATAAGCTGATTCAGGGCAAAAGCGACGGCCTGGCGACGAATTGCCTCGCGATCCCCGGCAAAGAGTTGCTGACAACAAAACTGCTGTTTTGCGCTGGTAAAACTAAACCAGACCAAGCCAACGGGTTTTTGCTCATTGCCGCCGTCCGGGCCGGCAATACCGCTGATGGCAACACTTATATGGCCGCCAAGTTTTACCAGACAGCCCAGCGCCATTTCTTTCACGACCGGCTCGCTGACGGCACCAAATTCGGCCAAGGATTCGTCGCTGACGCCTAATAAGGATTGTTTTAATGAATTGGAGTAACTGACGACACCGCCGGCAAACCAGGCAGAACTCCCGGGTAAATCAGTGCAGCATTTGGCTAACCAGCCACCTGTACAGGATTCGGCAGTGACCAGGAGCCACTGCTTATTTAATAAGCCAGTCGCCAGTTGCTCAGTGAGTTGATAAAGTGTGGCATCTGCAATTTTTGGCATACGCTGAACAAAATCCATGAAAGACGTTTCCAATCATACCCCGATGATGCAGCAATATCTGCGCATCAAAGCCGAACGGCCGGACATTTTATTGTTTTACCGGATGGGGGATTTTTACGAGTTGTTTTTTGATGATGCCCACAAAGCAGCTGAGTTGCTGGATATCACCCTAACAGCACGGGGCAACATTAATGGTGCACCGATCCCGATGGCCGGTGTGCCGTATCACGCTGCTGATGGCTACTTAGCGCGCCTTTTAAAATCTGGCGTGTCAGTGGCTATTTGTGAACAAATCGGTGATCCGGCGACCAGCAAAGGTCCAGTAGAACGCAAAGTGGTCCGCGTTTTGACGCCGGGTACGCTGACCGATGATGCGCTACTCGATAAACAACGTGACAATCTGTTGCTGGCCATCAGCAGTGGTAAATCGGGTTTTGGTCTGGCAGCGGCTGATTTAAGCAGTGGCCGTTTCTGGCTGTCCGAACTTGCCGATGACACTGCATTACAAGCCGAACTGGCAAGATTGAAACCGGCTGAAATTCTGGCTGATGAACTACTGCGCCCACAACTCAGGTTTTATGAAAAGCAATGGCGGCTGGTACCGGAATGGCATTTTGATCTGGATGCGGCGCGGCGGCGTTTGTGCGAGCACTTTGCGACTCAGGATTTAAAAGGCTTTGGTTGTGATGATTTAACGCTGGCCATTCAGGCTGCCGGTTGTTTATTGAATTACGCGCAGCAAACCCAGCAATCGGCGCTGCCGCAGTTGCGTAATCTCAGCGTCGAACAGCTCAACGACTTTATCAGAATCGATCCCCAATCACGTCGTAATCTGGAGCTGGAAGCCAATCTGGCGGGCCATAAAGAGCATACGTTATTGGCAGTGATTGATAAGACGGTAACCCCAATGGGCCGGCGTTTATTAAGACGCTGGTTATTGCAACCCAGTCGTCAGCAGACGGTTTTAAAAAGCCGTCAGCAGGCGATTGCCGCCTTGCTGGACCATCAGCAGATGTCGCTGCTACAAACCCTGTTAAAGCCAATTGGTGATATTGAACGTATTAACACCCGGCTGGCTTTACGAACCGCAAGGCCAAGAGACTTTACTCAATTGAGATTGATGCTGCGCAGTTTGCCGCATTTACATCAACAACTGGCCGTATTTGACAGTGGCATGTTGAAACAAATTGATAGGCAGCTTGGCCATTTCAGTGAAACATTGGCTTTGCTGGAACGGGCGATTATTGAAGAGCCGCCATTGTTGATTCGGGATGGTGGCGTTATTGCTGAGGGCTTTGATGCGGAACTGGATAGGCTGCGCACGCTGCATTTAAATGCCAACGACTATCTGAACGAACTGGAACAACGCGAGCGCCAGCGTACTGGTGTCAATACACTGAAAGTCGGCTATAACAAAGTACATGGCTTTTATATTGAGCTTGGTCGGGTGCACGATGTTGATTTGCCGTTGGATTATCAACGTCGTCAAACTTTAAAAAATGCCGAACGCTATATCACACCTGAGTTGAAGCAATATGAAGAACAAGTGCTCAGTGCCCAAGATAAAGCGCTGGCACTTGAAAAAGCCTTATATGAACAGTTGTTTGATGCCATCAAAGTTGATTTGCCTGCGTTGAGTCAATCCGCGCAAGCGTTGGCACAGTTGGATGTATTTGCCAATTTAGCAGAAAGGGCGCAGCAGTTAAATTATGTTCAACCCATATTGGTTGATGAGCCGTTGATCCGCATTACTGCAGGCCGCCATCCGGTGGTGGAAGTTGCGCAGGATACGCCATTTTGTGCCAATGATTTGCAATTCAATGCCGCCGCCAGATTACTGGTTATTACCGGGCCGAATATGGGCGGGAAATCGACCTATATGCGGCAAACGGCACTGATTGTGATTTTGGCTTATATGGGCAGTTTTGTGCCTGCTGAAGCCGCCGAAATTGGTCCGGTGGATCAGATCTTTACCCGTATTGGTGCCAGTGATGATTTAGCGGCCGGTCGTTCGACCTTTATGGTGGAAATGAATGAAGCGGCGAATATTCTCAATAATGCTTCGGCAAACAGTCTGGTGTTGATGGATGAAGTCGGCCGAGGCACCAGTACCTTTGATGGTTTGGCTTTGGCCTGGAGCTGCGCCGAAAAGCTGGTGCGTGATATCGGTGCCTACAGCTTATTTGCCACGCATTATTTTGAAATGACGCAACTACCCGCATTGTATTCCAAAGCGATTAATGTGCATCTCGATGCCATTGAGCATGGCGATAAGATTGTTTTTTTACATCAGCTTAAAGCCGGCGCTGCCAGCCAGAGTTATGGTTTGCAAGTGGCGCAGCTGGCCGGTGTTCCCAGCGATGTGATTAAGGCCGCCCGGCAAAAATTACAATTACTGGAACAATCACAAACGGCAAATTCCGCGACTGCGATTATCCAGCCACAGGCCGATTTATTTCAGTCTGTTGATAAATATCAACCGTTACGGGATGCTGTAAACGCCCTTGAGCCGGATGAGCTGACGCCTAAACAGGCTTTAGAGCAGCTTTATAAATTGAAAAAACTGTTATAACCAAAGGTCAGACTAGTGCGGCTTGCCGGCACGTTCCCGTTGCAAAATGAGATCGACCGGTGGCGGCATTTGCAGATGAAAACCTTGTTCCTGAAGATTGCGCATGACCTTACGGACATCTTCGCGAGCAAGTTTGCGTTGTTCACTGAGTGTCAGCTGCATGACAAAGTGAGGCTCGTGACCGATGAATTTCAGCAAGTCTTCCGGGATGACTGAAAAATCGTCTTTGACTGTCAGGTACAGATACAGCTCTTCTTTTTTACGACTTTTATAAATGTATGTTTCCATCAGTACTTCGCTTAATCCAATTCAATAATATCAAATTCATGGCTAATCTCTGCTGTTTTACCGAGCATGATTGATGCCGAGCAATATTTTTCGGTGGATTGTTTAATCGCCCGGTCAACAAAAGTAGCTTTTACATTGCGGCCGGTGACTGTGTAGTGGACATGGATTTTGGTAAATACTTTAGGCATTTCATCAGCCCGTTCGGCTTCAACACTAACATCGCAGTCGGTAATGTCTTGTTTGGAATTTTTCAAAATCCCGACCACATCGTAAGCGGTACATCCCGCCATACCCAACAACAGCAATTCCATTGGCCGCATGGCGGTGTCTTTGCCACCTGATTCGGCAGGGCCTTCCATCACTAGCGTATGGCCGGTGCCACTCTGACCGAGAAACAACACATCTTCAACCCATTTCACCCGCGCTTTCATTATTCAATTCCATCTTCGTTGCTAAATGGTCACAATTTTGCCATATTCGTCACCATTGAGCAGAATTTGTTAGATTTGATGTGCCGGCACGGCGATGGGAAAAACGATGGATTATCATAAACATAAAGCAATCGAAGCCGGTTTGGCTGAATTTTTTCAACACTGTCATAGTCGGCATTACCCCGCAAAAACGATTATTGTTCGCCCCGGTGATGCTGCAGACAAACTCTATTATTTACGTGAGGGTTCGGTCAGTATTTGCATGGAAAATGAAGAAGGCGAAGAGCTGATTGTTGCCTATCTTAATCAAGGTGATTTCATCGGTGAAATCGGTCTGTTTTCCGAAGTCGGTGATCGTATGGTGACGGTAAGGGCACGCAGTGATTGCCGAACTGAGGAAATCAGTTATCAGCAAATTCGCAGTATGGCGACTACTCAGCTGAGAAACAGTTATCCCATCTTGTTGCAAACACTGGCTGAGCAATTAGCCAAACGTTTGCTCAGTACCACTCGTAAAGCGTCTGATATGGCCTTTTTGGATGTTGCTGGCAGGGTCACGGCAGCTTTAGAAGAACTGGCTGCCCAACCAGATGCCATGCGTCACGAAGAGGGCGTGCAAATCAAAGTCACCCGTCAGGAAATCAGCCGTATTGTCGGTTGTTCACGAGAAATGGTCGGCCGCGTACTGAAAGAGTTGCAGGAGCAGGGTATGCTTTGGGCACATGGTAAAACTGTGATTTTGTTCGATGAAGCGCATCGCCGCAGCCCATCTTCAGTACAGTTAGATAAACAAGCCGGCTGATTATTTAAATAGCTGGCTTAAAGCCTCGCCGGGATCGTCAGCGCGCATAAATGCCTCACCCACCAAAAAAGCATTGACGTGATGTTCGCGCATCAAAGCGACATCAGCAGGTGTGTGAATACCACTCTCAGTCACGACAGTTGTCCCGTCCGGGATCTGATTGAGTAAATCTAACGTTGTTTCCAGACGGGTATTAAAGGTGCGCAGGTCGCGGTTATTAATACCAATCAGTGGTAAATTCAACACCAGCGCCCGATGTAATTCTTCAGCATCATGCACTTCAACCAGTACGTCCATATCCAGTTGTAAGGCCAGCTGGCTTAATGTTTCAAGCTGATAATCATTAAGTGCTGAAACAATCAGTAAAATACAATCAGCATTAATCGCCCTGGCTTCAAATACCTGATACGGATCGATAATAAAATCTTTACGGATAACCGGAAGTTCGCATGCCGCACGCGCTTGCTGCAGAAAATCTTCATGACCCTGGAAAAAATCCTGATCGGTAAGTACCGATAAGCAGGCTGCGCCACCAGATTGATAAGACTGGGCGATCTCCGCCGGCCTGAAATCTACGCGCAACAAACCTTTGCTCGGTGAGGCTTTTTTGACTTCGGCAATTACGGCACTTTGACCGGCTGCGATTTTGGCCAGCATTGCTTCAACAAAACCACGGACTGGCAAGGCATTTTCTGCCATTTCCTGTAGTTTGATTTGTGGTATACGGACACTGCGCTCATCAATTTCTTGTTGTTTGCGGTGCAGAATTTTTTTCAGAATATCAGGCGTGTCGGTCATATTAGCTTGCTTGTTGACTGCATTGAATTAAGGCATCGAGTTTTTGCTGAGCCGAACCATTATCAATAGCTTGTTGGGCGAGTGTGATGCCATCGGATAGGCTTTGTGCAAGATCAGCGGCATAAATGGCAGCGCCTGCATTAAGCACGACAATATCCCGTGCCGGGCCGCTTTGGCCGGCAAAAATTCCTTTGATAATATTGAGACTTTGTTCAGCGTCATCGACTGTCAGTTGATTGATATCAGTCCGTTGCAGGGCAAAGTCTTCGGGCGTGATCCGATACTCACGGATCTCACCATCGATCAATTCTGCGATCAGTGTGTCGGCGCCAATGCTGATCTCATCCATACCATCCTCAGCATGGACAATCAGCACATGCTTGCTGCCCAGTTTTTTCAGTACTTCTGCCATTGGCCGCAACCATTTGGCATCATAGACGCCGAGCACCTGATGTGGTGCGCTGGCTGGGTTGGTTAGCGGGCCCAGCAAATTAAAAATCGTCCGGACCGCCATTTGTTTACGCGCACCAATGGCGTGTTTCATGGCGCCGTGATGTTTCTGGGCAAACATAAAACCAATGCCGGCTGTTTCAACACAATGACCGACTTGTTCGGGGGTTAGTTCTAGATTTACACCAGCAGTTTCTAATACATCGGCACTGCCTGAAGTGCTGGAAACAGAACGATTACCATGTTTGGCAACTTTGGCGCCGGCAGCGGCAACCACAAAAGCGCTTGCGGTGGACACGTTAAAACTACTGGCGCCATCACCGCCGGTGCCACAGGTATCGATGACGGGTGCGCCGGTGACTGCAACCGGTGCGGCTAAGTGGCGCATAACGTTAGCTGCTGCGGCAATTTCATCAACGGTTTCGCCTTTCATGGCAAGACCAATCAAAAAGCCACCAATTTGGGCATCCGTAGCCTGGCCAGACATGATTTGCTGCATAACAGCGCTCATTTCCTGCTCTGATAAATTCTGCCGCTGCATGACCTGTTTAATGGCTTGCGGCAAGCTGATCACATATTCAGCCATGATGTTCATCCAAAAAGTTTTTTAAAAGCTGATGACCTTGTTCGGTCAGAATCGATTCCGGGTGAAATTGCACGCCCTCAATCGGTAGCGTTTTATGACGGATACCCATTATTTCATCGAGATTGCCATCGGCATTCTGAGTCCAGGCGGTAATTTCGAAACACTCCGGTAAAGTATCTTTTTTAACGACCAGCGAGTGATAGCGTGTGGCTTGCAGTGGGTTATTCAAGCCTTTAAATACGCCGATATCATGATGAAAAACCGGTGAGGTTTTGCCATGCATGATTTCCCGAGCATGCACCACATCGCCGCCAAATGCCTGACCAATCGCCTGATGGCCCAGACAGACGCCAAGGATTGGCTTGATGCCGGCAAAATGATTAATGACTTCCAGCGACACACCAGCTTCATTGGGTGTGCATGGACCCGGTGAAATAACGATTTGCGCCGGATTCAGTTTTTCGATATCGGCAATAGTTAGCTGGTCATTACGTTTAACTTCGACCTCGGCGCCCAACTCGGCAAAATACTGCACAAGGTTGTAGGTAAACGAATCGTAATTGTCGATCATCAATAACATAGTCAGTCCTGATTAACGCTGGTCGGAGGTCGGTGGTTGTAAACCGGCCTCAGCCATGGCGACAGCGCGAAATACCGCGCGGGCTTTATTCATGGTTTCCTGCCATTCAGATTCGGGAACCGAATCGTAAACAATGCCCGCACCCGCCTGAATATGCAGTTGCTGGTTTTTGATGACCGCCGTGCGAATGGCTATTGCAGTATCCATATTGCCCGACCATGATAAATAGCCAACCGCGCCGGCATAAACCCCACGTTTAACCGGTTCCAGTTCGTCAATGATTTCCATTGCCCGGACTTTAGGTGCGCCGCTGACGGTACCGGCAGGGAAGGTTGCCCGCAGTGCATCAAGCGCCGTCATATCGGGTAATACTTTGCCGGTGACATTAGACACAATATGCATGACATGCGAATAACGCTCTATAACCATTTTATCAGTGAGTTTGACAGTGCCGGTCTGACTGACCCGGCCGATATCATTACGACCCAAATCAATCAGCATCAGATGCTCGGCAAGTTCTTTGGGATCTGATAATAAATCGTCTTCCAGTGCCTTATCTTCTTCAGATGTTTTGCCACGCTGACGGGTGCCGGCAATTGGTCTGACGGTGACTTCCTGATCTTCCATACGCACCAGAATTTCCGGTGACGAGCCAACTACATGGAAGTCTTCCAGGTTGAGATAAAACATATATGGAGACGGGTTCAGCGTGCGCAGCGCCCGGTATAAATCAATCGGCGCTGCTTCAAACGGAATCGACAAACGCTGCGATAACACTACCTGCATGATGTCGCCATCAGTAATGTATTGCTTGGCTTTTTCCACCGCACTGATAAATCCATCGTGGGTAAAACCAGAGATAAAATCCTGTTCACTCACCTTATGAGTGGCTTTATGCGCCGGCGTTTTTGGCGTTGATTCGCGAAGTTGCTGGGTCAGACTATCCAGACGATTCTGAGCGTGTTGATAGGCATTTTCTTGTGCGGTATCGGCATGCACAATCAAAAAAAGCCGATTACTGAGATTATCAAAAACCACCAGCTCATCGGAAACCATCAGCAAAATGTCAGGACAACCCAGCGGATCATTTGGCGGTGCTGCACCTAACCGGGTCTCTACATAACGAACTGTGTCATAACCAAAATAGCCAACCAGACCGCCATTGAATTTGGGCAGGAAGTCGAGTTCCGGCACCTTGAAAGCTGCTTGAAACTGGGCAATCCATTTTAATGGATCCGGTTTAATCAGGGTCTGGATTAATGCCTTGTTTTGATAAACTCGGATCTGTGAGCCATAAATTTTAACGACTTGCTGGCAAGGCAAACCAATGATTGAATACCGACCCCATTTTTCGCCACCTTGAACTGACTCGAATAGATAAGAATAGGGCGCGTCCGCCAGTTTCAGATAGGTACTGAGGGGAGTATCCAGATCTGCCAGCACTTCTCGCGATAGCGGAATGCGGTTATAGCCGGCCTCAGCAAGTTGGTCGAATTGTTCCTGTTTCATCAATGGCTTCTAAGTTATGCCCGGCAAGAACCGGGCAGATCTTTTAAATGACGGACGTTGTCTTAGATTAAATTTGGGCTTGTGCCAGTTCAGCGCGCAGTGCAGCGATTACGGTTTCGTAATGGTTAGGATCGCTGGCATTGGCTGCACCGAATACCGCGCTACCAGCCACAAAGGTGCGGGCACCGGCTTCAGCAATTTCGCGGATATTTTGCACATTGACGCCGCCATCAATTTCCAAATCGATGTCATAACCACTTTCGTCAATCATTTTGCGCGCCATACGCAGTTTATCGAGCGTATGTGGAATAAATTTCTGACCACCAAAACCCGGGTTAACGGACATTAGCAAAATGCGATCAACTTTATCCAACACATGTTCGGCCAGTGTTAATGGGGTAGCAGGGTTAAATACGAGACCGGTTTTACAACCTTCGGCTTTCACCAGTTGCAGGCTGCGATCAATATGATCTGAGGCTTCAGGGTGGAAAGTGATGTAGCTGGCACCGGCTTTGGCGAAATCGGGAATAATCCGATCAACCGGTTTAACCATTAAATGCACGTCTATCTCTGCCGTAACACCATGTTTACGCAGTGCTTCACAGACCAATGGTCCAATAGTTAGATTGGGTACGTAATGATTGTCCATAACATCGAAATGGACAACATCGGCACCAGAGGCCAATACATTGACAACTTCTTCGCCTAAACGGGCAAAGTCAGCAGACAAAATCGAAGGAGCAATTTTAAATTCAGCCATGATGGTTTCTCTCTTAAATTGTTTTCGGATCCAAAAACCCGTTACTTTACCCCAAAAGCAGCTACTTTTCAGCTTTTGAAACGCAACAACTGTGATTATACTGCGGTCGTTTAACAAGCAGTTTGTTTATCGGAGAATGCCTTGCTGAAAGTGTGCTTAACCGCGTTGTTTTTTGTGATGTTCAGTTATCCGGGCTATGCCGGCGATACAACAACTGAACAAGACAAAGCAACGACAGTGAAGATGTTACGCAGTGGTGGCGCAACAGCTGGCGAGTTTAGGCTTGATGTTGCCAATCAGCCGATTGCGGCGGCTTTTTTACCGCAAACATTTGGGGAATTGCGCGGTGGTATCATCCTTTTACACGATCAGTCCAGCCAGTTTGACAGCCCAGTAATACGCCAGTTACGTGAGGATTTGACGGCATTTGGCTGGGATACCCTGACCGTATCGCTGAATTATCAAGAACCGACTGTCGCGGATAATTCGGCAACGGCTGATGCGGCTGAAACTGATAATCCCCAGACTGACGTTGCAGATCAGACAACTAAATCTGAGCAACCGCCGACTGAAAATAATGTAACTGAAAATACCGAGGAACAGAATAATGAAGCCGATGCTGTAAACGCTGAAAAATCAGCAGAACCATTGGCATCACCCAGTAATGCAGCACGAATGGATGCTGCAATTGCCTGGTTGCAAGTGAAAAATCCACCGCATCTGATTTTTATCGGTCATGGTGCGGGCATCCAAACAGCGATTGATGCGCTTGCAGCAACACCGCAACCGGTGAGTGCGCTGGTCATGATCAGTGCTAATGAAGAGATAACAGCCGAAAAAATTATTGATGCCAATCTACCGGTATTGGATATTACGGGCAGCCAAATTGATGGAAAATCGGCACAGGCCGCCGTTATGCGTCGTAGTCAACTGAAATACACCACCACGCAGCCTTATAGTCAGCGAGAAATAGTCAGTGCCGATCGTGATTTTCACGGTATGGAGAAGCTGTTGGGCAAGCGGGTACACAGCTGGCTGCATCGTCAACTGATCGATGATGTGCGGCGCTGATATGCAACTTTATAATGGTGGGCAAGTGGTACTGCAGCGCAGTAGTGACGAAGGCATTATCGAAGTGGTCGATATTGGCGACATTCGTTCCATGCATTTTGGTACCTATCCCAGACAAAGCAGCATGTCTTTGCGCCAACCCCATAATTTGGAACTCAGCTATACCCGTTCGATGATGGCCTGTCTGCTATTTAACCCAATACCGGTTAATATTTTGGTGGTGGGCTTAGGTGGCGGTTCTTTAGTTAAGTTTTTATTACATCATTACCCGGATTGCCATGTAACGGTGATTGAATACCGACAGGATGTTATCGAAGTCGCGCAAAACTTTTTTGGTGTTCCTGGGAATGATCCGCGGTTAACTATTTTGCAGGGTGACGGCTATCAATTAGTCAGTGAGTTTTTTTACCGCGGTGAACAACAATTCGATTTATTACTGGTTGATGCCTACGATCATGAAGGCATGGCGCAAAGCATTGGCGCACAGGTTTTTTTTGATGCCTGCGCCAGTGTATTATCCCCTCGGGGTATCATGAGTATTAATTTGTGGGGCAGTGACCGGTCATCATTTAATCTGACAATGCAGCGTATCAATCAGAGTTTTCAGGATCAGAGTCTGATATTACCGGTGGCAGGTAAAGGCAATGTTATTGGCCTGGCGCTAAAACAAGTGGTGAATCCGTCTAAACTGAAAAAGCTGCGTACTTTGGCTGATCAGTTGGAAGACAGTTTGCAGACCAGCTTGCCACAGTCATTGCAACAGCTGATTCGTCAAAACCAGTCTTTTTTAAATAGATTATTTCTATAAAAAATATAATATTAGGCGTGACATTTGATGTTTTATATGACAAAAATACCAGCCATGAACTTTGTTAGGGTTAGATAGCTATGTGGCGTGTTTTTATCTTAATGATTTGTCTGGCATTTAGCCTGCCGGCTGCCGCATCCAGTGATGGTGTGGAAATTATCATTGTCCGTGATCAGAATAAGCTGCTGGTTAAAAAAGATAACCGCACCATCAGAACTTTCCGCGCTGCGTTGGGCAGCGGCGGCAAGCAAGCCAAAGTCCGCGAAGGCGATCGTAAAACACCCAAAGGTCATTACCGCATTCTTGAAGTGCGCAGCAGTGATAGTTTTCATACTTTCATGCAGCTTAATTATCCAAATATGGATGATGCCAAGCGGGCCTTAAAATCCGGTTTGATTGACCGTACCCAGTATCGGCGAATTCTCGGTGCGCACCTTTATGAGGAATTACCACCGCAAAATACCGTACTCGGCGGTTTAATCGGCATTCACGGTATTGGTGTTGAAACCCAGGATAAACTTGAAATCCACCAGATGAGTAACTGGACCAAAGGGTGTATTGCTCTACGTAACAGCGAAATTGAAGAACTCAACAAATATGTCAGTCACGGCACCCCGGTTATTATCATTGATAGCATGCCTGAGCTTGCCGCTTACCGCGAAGATTGAATTTCAACAGCGGTTAATGTCGCAGTTTGTTAGAATAAGCCCTTGATTTTTTTGCCTGTTAAGCATTGAGGGTCTATGCACGCCGCTCCTGATATTTTTTCCTACCGCAAACACTGGGCACAGCGTTTTGGTATTGCCAAACAGTTGCCAATGAGCCGCGCCGAAATGGACGCGCTAGGCTGGGACAGCTGCGACATAATTATTGTTACCGGCGATGCCTATGTTGACCATCCCAGCTTTGGCATGGCATTAATTGGCCGCTTGCTGGAAGCACAAGGGTTTCGGGTCGGCATTATTGCTCAGCCGGACTGGACCAGCGCCGAAGACTTCAAAAAACTGGGTAAGCCTAATTTATTCTGGGGTGTCACCGGCGGTAATATGGATTCCATGGTCAATCGTTACACCTCGGATAAAAAAATCCGCCGTAATGATGCCTATACAGCCGGTGGTGAAGGTGGCAAACGTCCGGATCGCAGTGTTGTGGTATACAGTCAGCGTTGCCGTGAAGCGCATAAAGATGTGCCGATAATTATTGGCGGTATTGAAGCCAGTTTGCGGCGTATTGCCCATTATGATTACTGGTCAGAAAAAGTCCGTCGCAGTGTCATTATGGACGCCAAAGCCGATTTGCTGGTCTATGGCAATGGTGAACGGCAAGTTGTGGAAATTGCCCACCGACTGGCCAGCGGTGAATCGGTTAAGGATCTTGTCGATATTCGTGGTACAGCATATTTGACCAAACACAGCCGTCGTGATGGCTGGTGGGAAAAGGACTCGACCAGTATCGACACACCCGGCAAACTGAATCCGCCGATTGATCCTTATCAAATGCAAACAGCGGAAACCTGCGAAACCGCTCAGGCGGAAACGGCTGAGCAAACGCCCGCCGAGACGAAAACCAATGTGATTAAAATTCACCGGGTGTCACCGCGTAATGCCGATAAAACGGTAATTCGCTTGCCAGCATACAATCAGGTTAAAGACGATCCGATTACCTATGCCCATACTTCGCGCATTCTGCATTTGGAGACCAATCCGGGCAATGCCTTGGCGTTGGTACAGCAACATGCGGAGTTTGATGTTTGGCTGAATCCACCGCCGATCCCGCTGACCACCGCGGAAATGGATGCGGTATTTGATTTGCCTTACAGCCGAATCCCGCATATACAGTATGGAAAAATGAATATTCCGGCTTACGAAATGATTCGTTTTTCGGTGAATATCATGCGTGGCTGTTTTGGTGGTTGTACCTTTTGTTCCATTACCGAGCATGAAGGTCGGATTATTCAAAGCCGTAGCGAAGACTCGATTATCAAAGAAGTCGAAGCGATTCGTGATACTACGCCGGGCTTTACCGGCATTATTTCTGATTTGGGTGGTCCGACCGCTAATATGTATCGGCTGGCCTGCAAAAGTGAAGAAATTGAAGCCAGTTGCCGTCGCCTGTCCTGCGTGTATCCCGGCATTTGTAAAAACCTCAATACCGACCATACACCGCTGATTAATCTGTACCGCCGTGCACGCAAATTGCCTGGCATCAAAAAAATACTTATTGCATCAGGTTTGCGTTATGACCTGGCGGTTGAATCGCCGGAATACGTTAAAGAACTGGTCACCCACCATGTTGGTGGTTATTTAAAAATTGCCCCTGAACATACCGAAGACGGCCCATTGTCGCAAATGATGAAACCGGGCATTGGCAGTTACGATAAATTCAAACAAATGTTTGAAAAATATTCTAAAGAAGCGGGTAAAGAGCAGTATTTAATCCCTTATTTTATTGCTGCACATCCGGGCACCACTGACGACGATATGCTCAATCTGGCTGTCTGGCTTAAGAGTAATGGTTTCAGAGCCGATCAGGTGCAGGCTTATTTACCATCGCCAATGTCAGCAGCGGCTGCCATGTATCACTCAGAGAAAGACACTTTGCATAAAGTGCGACGTGAGGGGGGCGATATTACTGTGCCGAAAGGCCTGAAAAAACGCCGTTTGCATAAAGCCTTTTTGCGTTATCACGATCCGGAAAACTGGCCGATGTTGCGTGAAGCTTTGAAGTCGATGGGCCGCGCCGATTTAATTGGTAATGGTAAAAAGCATTTGATCCCGACGTTTCAGCCAGCAGGCACTGGTGAGAAAGGTGAAGGTCGGCGGATCAGCCGTAAAGCAGTGACGCCGGCAATGGCTGCCAAGCAATTTCGTACCCAGCATGTGCGTAATAAAAGCGGCAAAACCCCTACAAAACGCAGTCGTAAAAGGTAGTAGCGTTTAACGTCGGGCAAGCGCTTCCAGCCGTTCCAGTTCGGTATCTAATGGCGTTTCGGCTAAGGTTTCACCGGCGCGCTGGTACCAATAACTGGCATTACCAAGATCGCCTTCCTGACGATGTAAGAAACCGTGGATCAAGCAGGCCAGTGGATCATTGCTGGTCTGGATCAATTCATGTGCATTGTGCCAGTCATTGTCATGAATGTAGGCAATTGCTTGTTGGTGGATTTGTGCCATAAGTCCCCCTGACTGCTGAGCCCTAATTGTAACCTTATTGCCAGCTGGTGCTACCCAGTAACAGCAGACGGCCCACGATGGCGAAAGGTGAAGCGATAACCACAAAGACTAAACGCAATAATTCGCGGCAGACATAAATTGAATCGATAATAAACGCCATGGTTACCTCCTTAAATAAGTGCTTGAATTATAATGGTCGACTGTGACTTACCCATGACAGCGAAATGACTGACAGATGAATTTACTAGCATTAGATACCTGTACCGAAAACTGCAGTGCTGCCTTACTGGTTGAAGGCCGGGTGTTTGCAGTCAGTGAAATGACCCAACGTGGTCACTCTGAACGTATTTTAGGGATGCTGGATATGCTTTTTGAGCAAGCTGGCAGCGAATTATCGGCGATTGATGCATTGGTATTTGGCCGCGGGCCTGGTTCTTTTACCGGTGTGCGGGTCGGAGTTTCAGTGGCGCAGGGGATTGCGTTTGCTCAAGACTTGCCGGTTGTGCCCGTTTCAACATTAGCTGCGGTTGCCCAGGCCGCTTATTCAAAACATGGTGTCACAAACATCTGTGTGGCGATGGATGCCCGAATGAGCGAAGTCTATCAGGCTGACTTTGTGATCGAAAATGGACTAGCTGTCGCCCTCTCGCAAGAACAGGTAACAGCACCGGAAAATGTGAAACCGCTGGATGATCGTGACTGGTTTGGCGCCGGCACGGGTTGGGCCGAATATCAGCAGCTACTGACCAATAATTTCGCCGAGCAATCACTGGGCGTGGACAGTGATATTTATCCCAGTGCTGAAGCCATGTTGCCTTTGGCCCGGGCTCAGTTGTCAAAAGGTGAGCAGATGCCTGCGCACCAGGCATTACCGGTCTATTTACGTAATAATGTCGCCAAAAAGAAAGGTGAGCAATAGTGGTTGATAAGGCCGATAACCTTTACGCATCACCGCTTGAAAAAATGGTCGATTTTCGTTTTGATGAGCGGGTCGCTGATGTGTTTCCCGATATGATCCAGCGTTCGGTACCGGGTTACGGCACTTTAATTGCCAATATCGGCATTATCGCCGGCCACTATGCTCAGGATGACAGTGATTGTTTTGATTTGGGCTGTTCGCTCGGCGCGGTGACATTATCGATGCGCCAGCGTGTTAAAGCCGTTAATTGCCGCATTATTGCCATTGATAATTCAGCGGCGATGGTTGAGCGAGCCGAGCACATAATTGCTACAGATAATAACCGGGTGCCGGTTGAATTGCGTCGCGAAGATATCAAAGATAGTGTTATCAATAACGCCTCGGTGGTGGTGATGAACTTCACCTTGCAATTTATTGCGCCGGATCTGCGTGATGATTTGATAAAGAAAATTTACAACGGTTTAAAACCCGGCGGTGTGTTGATAATTTCCGAGAAACTGGCCTTTGCTGATAATCGCGGTCAGCAGTTACAGCAAGAGCTGCATCTGGATTTTAAGCGCGCTAATGGCTATAGCGATCTGGAAATCAGCCAAAAACGTAATGCCCTCGAAAATGTAATGATCCCGGAAACGACCGAGGCCCATCATAAGCGTTTTCTGATTGCTGGTTTTTCACAGGTTGAGCAATGGTTTCAGTGTTTTAACTTTGCTTCTTTTATCGCAATAAAATAATGGTTTATCAACAATTTTACGACTGGCTCGATAAAGTCGGTCAGACCGAGTGGCGCCAGCAATTACAACAGCAGGTGGTGGACAAACTGCATCCCGAGCGGCATGGCAAAATGCCCATGTGGCAGCAGGCTCTAGCCGATTTGCCGGCGATAACGCCTTCAGTCATTGAACTGCGTGACAAAGTACAAATTGGCACGTCTGCCGACTTGCAGGATTTTTCGCCAGAAACACTGACAGACTTGCTTAAACAGTTCCATCCCTGGCGCAAGGGGCCTTATGACTTATTCGGTATTCATATCGATACCGAATGGCACTCTGATTGGAAATGGGATCGGGTATTGCCGCATATCTCACCTTTAAAAGGCAGAGTGGTACTTGATGTTGGTGGTGGCAATGGGTATCACGGTTGGCGGATGGTCGGTGAGGGGGCCAAAATGGTCATGGGTATTGACCCGACTTGGGTATTTGCTATGCAGTACCAACTTATCCAACAATTTATTCAAAGCCAGCAACATTTTGTCTTACCCATCGGTATTGAACATATGCCGTCCCATCTGCAGCTATTTGATACGGTGTTTTCGATGGGGGTGTTGTATCACCGTCGCTCACCATTAACGCATTTAATGGAATGCCGGCAATGCCTGAAACCCGGGGGAGAATTGGTGTTGGAAACTCTGGTGATTGACGGCGAATTGGGCAAAACGCTGATGCCAGAGCAACGTTACGCCAAGATGAATAATGTCTGGTTTATTCCATCGGTACCGACGATGGCGTTGTGGCTGCGCAAATGTGGTTATAAAAATGTGCGGTGTGTGAGTGTCGCCGATACCACGGTGGAAGAGCAACGGGCGACTGACTGGATGACCTTTGAGTCATTAGTGGACTTTCTAGATCCACAAGATCACAGTAAAACCATTGAGGGTTACCCGGGGCCACGCCGGGCAGTATTTATAGCTGACGCACCCAGATAATCAGAAAGCCATAGCGTTCGGGGCCACTGAAATCCATTTGCCACTGCGATGCTGGCAGGCATCCAGCGATTTGATGTCCTGATGCGAGCCCTTAATGATAGTTAAATCATAGGCAAGACAGGGGTAGCTACCATAGGTATAGCTGCGTTTTATATTTATTTCATAAGCAATGCCGGTGTCAGCATTTTGCCAGGCATGGTTGGATTCTGCTTGTTGGCTGGAGAGGATTTCCTGAGTGCGTTCCAGATCCGGATTGGTCATCGCGGTATCGGTTTCAATACCCGCTTCTACCCCCGCTAACAAGTCCAGAGAAGCCTGAGCTTGAGGTAAACAAAGACTTAAAAACAGCAAGGCGCTGGTGGCACTGAAGTGCTTGATGATCAATATCATGTCCGTCGTTGGCATCTGAACAGTTATTTAAAACCTATATGTCGAACTGCGGATGAGCAAAGTATCCCGTAAAATACAGGATAATCTTCCTTAAAACATTACTCGTTTTCATTAAAAACATTAACAGAAACATGACCATCAGCCTCGGCGTAAACCTCAAATTCAATTGGCCGGCAACACACCTGACAGTCTTCTATATAATCCTGTTCTGCAACGCTGCAATCAATCAGCACACTGATGGCCTCGCCACAGTAGGGACAATTAATCCAATGTTCCTGTAATGCTTGCATCATATTCATGCCTTAAAACAATTTAAGGTTTGGAAATTGTTAAAGTGTAAAAAGTTTCCAAGTTATAAAATTGCACCGTCACGGCAACCAAAAATAGACCAAGGACGCCCAAGCATCTTCAACATGGAGCACCCAATGCAGCAAAGTGACGTAAAACAATCCGTTAATAATCTGCTCATCAGCTGGCGATTACAAATGCAAAACCGGCCCTTGATGACACTTGCATGGGCCAGCGTTATCGGCGCCATGCTATTCATGCTGATTGCGAATCTGGTCACAGCATTTAACAGGTTTGAACCGGTGTTTTTACAATGGGCTTTAATTGGCGGCGCGGTGGGCGCGGCGTCGACTGCTTTAGGCGCGGCTCCCGGATTTTTTATAAAAAATCTGCCGGTTAAAATTGAAGACTCAATGCTGGGTATGGCTGCCGGGATGATGCTGGCAGCCAGTTTCTTTTCGTTAATCTTGCCGGGGATTGAAGCCGGGACATCTATTGCAGGCAGTGGGGCAGGTGGTGTGCTGATTTTGATTTTTGGCATGATTGGCGGCGTATTGTTGATGTTGGGCCTAGATTACTATTTACCACACGAACACGCGCATATCGGTTTGCACGGTGCCGGTTACCAGCAGGTTGGCCGGGCCAGTTTATTTGTACTGGCCATCGCTTTGCATAATTTCCCGGAAGGCATGGCGATAGGGGTCAGTTACACTGATGGTAATTTATCGGTGGGCATTCCATTGACCGCAGCGATTGCCATTCAGAATATTCCTGAAGGTCTGGCCGTGGTTTTGGCATTGCGTCGCATCGATATGCCGGTTGGCAAGGCTGTGATGATTGCCGCTTTAACCGGTTTGGTCGAGCCTTTTGGCGCCGTGCTGGGTATTTTTCTGTCCAGTGGTTTGCCGGTTTCTTATCCATTGGGATTAGGCATTGCTGCCGGGGCGATGATTTTTGTGGTGTCACATGAGGTGATTCCAGAAACCCATCGAAATGGCCATCAAACGACAGCAACCATAGGCCTGATGGGAGGTTTTTTTGTGATTATGCTACTGACCACATTACTCGGCTGACCAGCTGAATAAATAGCGTTTGTCGCCCAGACCAATACCTTGATGTATTTGCTTAAAGTCCAATCGGCGGTAAAAATCCAGTAACGCCGGGTAGTGAACCACGGCATCTAATTGTAATGTTTGCCCGGCAGGCACCTGCCGCTGGCAAAACTGCACCATTAATTTACCAAACCCGCGCTGCTGACAATCCGGTGTGACAGCCAGCATGGTCAGATAATAATCAGCTTTTGGCGCATCCGGCCAGCAGTCGACATAATAATTAGCCGGTTGATTTGATAAAGCCACACAAGCAACAATCTGTTGTTGATCTCGCAAGGTATAAACCGTTTTTTGCTGCAGGTTACTGGCAACCGCTATTTCATCATAAACCCCCAGCCAGTGCGGCATCCCTTGCGCGGCCATTGAGTCTGCGCATTGGTTAAGCAAAAGATTTAATGCAGCAATATCATTGATGCGGGCGACTACAATTTCCAGTGTTTCTGGTTTGTCGGTATTTAAAGCGGTTTGATGTTTTGTCATTTAATGCTTACTTTTCCGGCCACTGCTGAGGTACTTTTTGAATTTTACTGATGTCATAGCCCTCATCTTCCAACAGTTCTAGCATAGCGGCATAATCTTTTTCCGGAATACTTGGCGTGCGTGCCATGATCCAAACAAAATCCCGTTGCTGGCGGCCGATAATTGTTTGTGTGTAGTCATCATTTAAATAAACAATGCGGTAATCCGCCTTAATCGGCCAGATAAACTGCATGCCCCAGATGGCATTAGAGCCATCTTCCTTGACGTAACCTTTAGGGTGATAAGTTTTTTTCTCACCATCAAAGCCATTTTTGCGAAAACGAAACGTGGTGGCAATAGTGCCATCATCGTTCATTTCATAAGACTCAACCGCGTTGTGCGCCCCTTTTTCAATAAAGGTCGGAATATTAGCAATGACGTACCAGTCCCCCATAAATTCAGTCAAATCAACGGATGATTCAGTGCGAATGGGCGGCTGTGATGCGCTGCACCCGGTTAACATAAACACAAGTAGTGCACTACATAAGCCATATCGTAACATCCGGTTTCTCCACTAAATAACGCCAATATTGGCCAGCTGTTTGTGAATCCGGCGTGAAAACAGGTTATGAGCGGGCTTGCTGATGAATAAGTTGTTTCAGTTCACTGATCTGCACTGATAAATCTTCAATAGTTAAATCATTTTTATGCGCCTGCTGATAGGCCTCGCGGCGTTCTTGCTCCATGACGTTAACAACGATACCAATCAGCATATTTAAAAACGCAAACGTATTTAAAAAGATAAAAAGTAGATAATAAATCCAGCTCAGTGGATAGATGGCCATAGTTTCATACATGACATCAGTCCAGTCCTCAAAGGTCATGATCCGGAATAAAGTCAGCATCGAAACCGCAATATCACCCCATAAGGTTTCATTGATGTTGGCAAATAAGCTGGTGCCGATGGCGGCAAAGATATAAACAATAATAAACATCATCAGCGCCACATAACCGAGTTGCGGCAAGGCTTTCAGCAGAGAGTTCAACAGATGACGCAGCTCCGGAATGATGGAAATCATTCGTAAGACCCGGAAGATTCGCAGTAGCCGGCCGATAAAAGCCAGTTCGCTATTTTCAATGGGGATAAGGCTTGCCAACACAATCAACGTGTCAAATATATTCCAGCCACTTTTAAAAAAATCTCGCTTGTCGGCTTCGCCAAGAAAGCGAATACTAATTTCTAATACGAAAAACAGGGTGATTGCATAATCCAGCCACAGCAGAATTTGCGTCATATTGTAAGAAATATCATAGGTTTTGGCACCAGCCAGCAGCGCCGAAAAGATAATAACCGCTACGACCAGCAGTTCAAACAGCTGGTTATGACGAAGTTGTTCGAAGTGATATTGAAACGCACTCAAAGTACGTTGTTGTGACAGGTTCATGAAGTGGCTCTTGGCAACAGAAAAATGCTGTGCATCATAGAGTCAAATCATAAATTCAGCCAGATATAAAAATTGCCTGTTTGTGCATTGAGGCAGCTTTATATTCTCTGCAAAGCCGGCAAATGTTCCCGGATATGAGATTTGATTTCGGTAACAGATGCTGAAAAAACCATGGTGTAAATTTCCCGCTGCGCATCATCAGCGATAAACGGATAAATTTCATAACCCTCTGCATACAATTCAGCACGAGCCTGGCAAACTTTACGAATGCCTTCACTAAACGCTTTGTTATCTTTGGCCAGTACTTGTGATTCGCCCATTTTCCAGTCTTTTTGCTGCCAGTCGGCATAACACCATTCCGATAATTGCTGAACTGGATCAATGTTATCTTCTAAAGCGTCTGTTGCTTCTTCAGCACAGGCTGCCAGTGATACGCAAAACATAACTAATAATAATTTCAGTCGGGTCATGAATTTTTTCACCTGATGTTATTCAGTAATCATGCTAGCTTTATGCTGTGATGACAATGTGAAAATATTTGGCAGGCTTTGAAGCAGCGAATGCAGGATCAGACTCATGATAAAACTGAGCGGTACAGGTGTTTTTTTGATGTTAGTTCTGGCGATCATCGGTGGTTACATGACAGGGATGTTTGCCGGCTATCTTTTTGATCTTGCGCGACAGCGGTTTAATCGTTTCTGGAGTATTGCCCTGAATGGTGTTTTTTATGTCGTGCCCGTATGGGCTTTGTTAAGCGTTGCAAAAAAAGATGGTCTCATCTGGTTTTACTTACTGCTGATATTTTTTTACTATCTAGGCTTACGAACAGGTAGTAATCAGGACAATTCAGATACGCGTCCCGACAGACATTACGATCTGGATGACTAGCAATTTTCAGGCAAAAAAAAGCCCCGATTAGCGGGGCTTTTTTTAAGTATTGACTGCGTACTAACGGTTGCAAATATACATTGTTACTTCGAAACCGAAACGCATGTCTGAATATTCTGGTTTAGTCCACATGATTAAATCCTCCAATAAGATAGTAATAGCGCTTGTCTCTCCAAGCTCACGATTTCTAATATACCGATGAGTTCAAAAACAAACATCAGTGTTTCGCCTGATTGTACTCAGGATTTTCCTGAGGCATTCATAAGCTTGTTTCGTTGTCAGTTTGATATGCTGCGTCTTGGGAGTATTTTAGTATTTATATAACCGTTCGAAGCTGATTATGAAGGAATCTTTATGACGCCCCATCAGCGCCTGTGGTCTTATGGCATATTGTTGCTGTTGTTTTTAATGGCTTGTTTGCCTATGACCTCGCTGGTCAATCCACAGCTTAACGAAATGCTGAAAGTGACGTTGACAGTCTATGCGCTGGCGCGGGGCCTAAATGCCTTGATTTCAGTGGTGCAGGGCACTGAACTTGCCATCGAACCAATGGGCGTCGGTGTCACACTGACGCCGGGACAGATCCTGGATCCGCTTAATGATTTAATTGAACAGGTTTCACTGATCCTGTTAATAGCTTCAGCTTCCATAGGCATTCAGAAAATTCTGTTGTCTGCCGGTGATATCGAAATCTTTCGTGGCTTATTGATTTTATTGATCATCATTACGCTGGCAGTCATGCTGATTCGTGGCAGTAATCTGTCTTTGCAAAAGAATCTGCTGAGAGGCGTGATTATCCTGAGTGTTTTACGGCTGGCAGTACCCGTCACTGCTCTGGCTGCAAATCAGATGCAAAACTGGCTGGATCATGATCGCCAACAAGCCGTTACCGTGCTCGACAGTACACAACAAAGCCTTAAAGCGTTACAGGAAGCCGAACGAGATATAGATCGGAACTGGTATCAGGGAATGCGCGATAATCTGGATATTTCCGGTAAATT
>JBFJJO010000002.1:0-47422 GCA_041612215.1 Methylophaga sp. | reverse complement strand
GACTATCTCAGCAACTTTGCCGGCGAAGTCAGTATTTCCCGTGACCGCGTCACGCAGCAACATCAGGCACTGCGTCAACAACTTCGGGAAATGGAAGAAACAGTCAGCCGTTTGCATGAGCAGCTGCGCAAATTAGAAATTGAGACCGAGACCCAGATTCTGTTTCGTTATGAGGATGGCAACGCCGATCATCATGCTGAATTTGATCCGCTGGAACTGGATCGGTTTTCAACCATCCAGCAATTGTCACGCAGCCTGACAGAAAGTGTTATCGACCTTAATGATATTAGCCAATCCATGGATCAAATGGTGCGGGAAACCGATGTCATTTTGTTACAGCAATCACGCCTGAATACAGATTTACAGCAAGGACTGATGCGTACCCGGCTGGTACCGTTCAGATTTATCGTGCCGCGTCTGGAACGAATCGTCCGGCAAACCAGTAGCGAAGTCGGTAAACATGCTGAGTTGCGTGTGCTGGGGGCCAATCAGGAATTGGATCGGGCGATTCTGGATCGCTTGGTTGCGCCTGTCGAACATATTTTACGCAACGCTATTGCCCATGGTATTGAATCCCCCTCAGAGCGCCAGAAAAACGGCAAAGCAGAAACGGGGCAATTACAAATTGATCTGCAGCGTGAAGGCTCAGAAATTGTGCTCAGTATCCGTGATGATGGCCAGGGCCTGAATATCGACAAAATCCGCAATAAAGCGTTGGCTTTAAAATTAATAGCGGCTGAGGACAACCCCAGCGATGAAGTGCTGATGCAAATGATACTGACATCGGGTTTCAGTACTGCTGATAATGTGTCACAGCTAGCAGGTCGCGGCGTCGGGATGGATGTCGTCAATAATGAAATCCGGGCTTTGAAGGGCCGTTTATCGATTGAGTCAGTGGCCGGCCAAGGCAGCTGTTTCCATATTCGCTTGCCACTGACCTTATCATTGATCCAGGCTTTACTCGTGACGGCAAACCAACAGCAATTCGCCATTCCGCTGTCGACGGTTAAGGCTGGCGAGCGTTTATCTGTTGGCGATATTCGTGCGCTACTGATGAATCCTCAACCGATTTATCGGTTTGATAACGATGAATATGAATTTGTGCCACTCAGTCATTTGCTCGGTGAACCTTTAAATCTACCGGATAATGCCCGTCAGCCGATGCCGCTGCTATTATTTCGTAATGGTAATGTGCGGGTGGCGCTGCTCGTGGATGCCATTAACAGTAATCGCGAAATTGTTATTAAATCGATAGGCAAACAGCTGTCACAGATCAATGCCATTAATGGTGCAACCATTCTCGGCGATGGCCGAGTGGTGTTGATTCTGGATATCCCGACGCTTATTGAAGTCCATCGCAAACAGCACGCTGGCAGCACTGATTTACCGGAAGAGCTGAGCTTGCAACAACATGCTGATGAACAGCTTCCGGTCGCCATGGTGGTAGATGATTCGATTACCATGCGTAAAGCTTCCGGTAGTTTATTGGGCCGTCTCGGCTTCAAAGTGATGACTGCCAAAGATGGCATTGAGGCATTGGCGCAGCTTTACGAACAACAGCCAGACATTATTCTGCTCGACGTAGAAATGCCTCGCATGGATGGCTTTGAATTTGCGTCTATTGTCCGCAATGATCCGCAATTTCATCATTTGCCGATCATCATGATTACCTCACGTACCGGTGACAAACATCGACAGCGAGCCTTGGGGATAGGGGTTAACGATTATCTCGGCAAGCCCTACCAAGAAAATGAACTGGTCGCCGCGATGAAACAACTTTTGGGTGCCCGTTATCCACATCGGCGCCATTAATCTGGATCTGTCATGACTGTTAAGCTTGATTATGTTCATTGCATGCTGATCCCATTACGTCAGCATTATTTGTTACTGCCGAACACCACTATTGCCGAGGTGATTCCATTGTCGAAACAGCTTTTTGCGTCGCAGACGACAAAACAGAGCTTTATTGTTGGTGAATGCCATTGGCGTGACGGCATTTTGCCGGTGATTGATCTGGAGAACTTGATTGGTAAACCGGCAGATGTGGAAAGCCGTGCCGCCAACAAATTATGTATCGTCAACGGCATAAACGATAATACAGCAGTTGAACACTATGCATTGCCTTGCTGCGGTGCGCCGCAACTTATTACCCTCAACGAGGCAGCATTGCAAACAACCGTCCACGATGCTGCGCAAGAATGGTTATATTGCCAAATTAAAATCGGTAATAAAACGGCATTGATCCCCAATCTGGACGATATCGAAACGCATCTGCAAAACCAGTTATCAATGCCCTGATATTCTGGCGATATTTACTTTATGATAGGCGCCATGAAATTGCGCAATTTGTTTATCTCCCTCCTGCTGCTGGTCGCTTTTGTGCCAGCTACTGTCAACGCTGCCTTATCGTTGAGTGAACAGCGAAAAACCTATCAGCAGGCCAAAAAAGCCCTAGAAACCCATCAGTTAACGCGGTTCCAGACGCTACGAAACCAACTGGATGATTATCCGCTCCAAGGTTATCTGGATTATCTGTTCCTGCGTCATCGACTGAATCAAACCAGCAATGACAGTGTGGCGGCTTTTCTTGGCCGTCACGACAACAGTTTTTTTGCTGACCGCTTGCGCGCTGCTAAGCTCGACAAACTGGCGACCAGTAAACAATGGCAGGCCTATCTTGACTTTTACCGGACTTCAGAATCTGCTGTAAGCCAGTGTCATCGGGCGCAAGCTTTAATGCATACCGGTCAACGTGCAGCAGCAGAAACAGCCGCACTTGAATTATGGCTGGTGCCATATTCACAGGATAAAGCCTGTGACCCCGTTTTCAGCTTTATCGAAAAACGCGGTTTATTGACGGATGAACGCCGCTGGCAGCGTCTTATGCTGAGTTTGCGAGCACAACAATTTTCTCTGGCCAGTTATTTGGCTAAAACGGTTGATGCAGCAGCCACTGCGCAGGCCTGGACCGATCGCTGGCAACAAATGCACAGCAATCCGGAGAGTCTGCTCGCTCAGTTACCGGCGGCGGTCGATCACAATCGGGTCAGTCTGGCTAATGACGTGCCGTTATCACGGGAAATTATTGTCCATGGCTTGAGTCGCTTGGCACGTCAAAATGCTGATAAAGCTTTTTATCACTGGCAACGACTGAAACCCGCCTATCAGTTTGACAGCGAACAACAATATGCCGTGCAGCGTGAAATCGGTCTGTGGGCTGCGTTAAACCGTCAGGATGAATCGCTGCAATATTTTGGCGACACCCCCAACGAACCCTGGCGGGTACGTGCCGCACTGTGGCAACAAAACTGGCCAGCCGTAAAAATCGCCATCGCTAGTCTTGATGACAAAACCCAACAGGAAACCAGATGGCAATATTGGTTAGCCCGCAGCCTTGATAAAACTGGCGATAAAGCTGCAGCAGAAGCTATTTGGCGAACACTGATTAATGAGCGTGATTATTATGCGTTTTTAGCCGCCGATCGGCTGGGCGCTGATTATAGTATGAACTCACGGCCAATTATCGCGGAACAAGCTGAACTTTCGGCACTAAAAGCCTCGCCAGCCTATCAGCGTTTATATGAGTTTTATCATATTGGCGAAGATTTGGAAGCGCGCCGGGAAGCCTTTTATCTGCAAAATAACTTAACTGACCGTGAATTACAGATTTTATCGTTAGAAACTCACAAATGGGGCTGGCACAACCAAACCATTGCACTGCTAGGTCGTGCCCAATACTGGGATGCTCTGGATCAGCGTTTCCCGGTACTGTATAGCGAAGACATGTTACGAGCGGCTAAAAATCAGAAACTCGATGTCGCTTGGCTATTGGCCATTGCCCGTCAGGAAAGTGCCTTTAATCCCGACGCCCGTTCACACGCTGGTGCGATGGGCTTAATGCAAGTGATGCCTGCGACCGGCCGTAGCACTGCAAAATTGCTGAATAAACCGCTCACATCGGACGCTGAACTGTATAACCCACAACGCAATATTGAAATCGGCAGCCGTTATTTACGTAAAGTCTATGAAGAATTGCAAGCCAATCCTGTGCTGGCGACTGCCGCCTATAATGCAGGGCCACACCGGGTACAGCGTTGGTTACCGGAAAAAAGTTCGATGCCGGCCGATATCTGGGCAGAAAATATTCCATTTACTGAAACCCGTCGTTACATCCGCGCCGTGATGAGTTTTACGGCGACTTTTGATTACCAACTTAAACGGCCGATTATTCCGCTTAGTGAGCGGATGCCAGCGGTGCGCCCGGGAAACACTAAATAACCCTGATGGACATTTATCAAGTCGGTGGCTGTGTCCGGGATCGACTGCTCGGCCTACCCGTTAACGATCATGATTGGGTGGTGGTTGGTGCTGATGCGCAAACCATGCTGGCACATGGCTATCGGCCAGTTGGGAAAGATTTTCCCGTATTTTTGCATCCCCATACCCATGAAGAATATGCACTGGCCCGCACTGAACGTAAAACCGCACCCGGTTATCGTGGCTTTGCCTTTTATGCTGCGCCCGACGTCAGTCTTGAAGACGACTTACAACGCCGAGACTTAACGATTAATGCTATGGCAGAAACGGCCAATGGCGAAATTATTGACCCCTTTGGCGGCCAGCAGGATTTACAAGCAGGTATATTGCGTCATGTATCACCGGCTTTTGCCGAAGACCCGTTGCGGGTATTAAGGCTGGCGCGATTTGCTGCCCGCTTTGGTTTTCGGGTTGCTGATGATACCAAGCAACTGATTAAGCAGATGATCAGTGCCGGTGAACTGGATCATCTGGTTGCTGAACGGGTTTGGCAAGAAACCGCCAAAGCGCTGTCTGAAGCTATCCCTTCACGCTTTTTTTATACCTTGCGCGAAGTGGGTGCCCTGCCCATTCTGTTTCCGGAAATTGACCGCCTTTTTGGCGTACCGCAACATCCCAAATGGCATCCGGAAGTTGATACTGGCGTGCATGTCATGCTGGTTTTGGATCAAGCAGCCAAACTCAGCGACGACCTGGCGGTGCGATTTGCTGCGCTATGTCATGACTTAGGCAAAGGCGAAACACCTGCCGATATTCTGCCCAGCCATCAGGGCCATGAGACGCGCAGCGTTCAACTGACTGAACAACTTTGTCTGCGACTAAAAGTACCACGAGACATGCAAACTTTGGCCGAAAAAGTCGCTGAACTGCATACTGAAATCCATCGTTTGTTTACCTTGTCTGCTGAAACAGTATTAGCAGTATTTGAGAAGCTCGACAGTTTTCGCCGGCCAGAGCGGTTTGGCCAATATTTGCTGGCGGGTGAAGCGGACTTTCGTGGCCGGCCCGGTTACGAAACAGTTGAGATGCCTGAAAAGGCCGTTTTGCAGGCTTGTTTTGATGCCGCATCGGCCGTTAAAGCTGATGCCTTTGTTAAAGCTGGCTTGCAAGGTTTGGCTATTGCAAAAGCCCTGAAAAATGCCCGCTTGCAAGCTATCGATAAAGTATTACAGCCTTATCGCAATAATGACTGAACTGCGAGGCATACATGCATCGCGTATAATGTCGTTTTGAATTAATCACAGGATTTTGTCGATGACTACGCTTTCTGCCAACTGGACCAGCGTCAATGCTGCCTGCCAGCCTTTGGTTGATGCTTTGCTTCAAGATGCACAGGCATTACAACTGGAAATCAGCAGCCTCAGTAACGGCACCCGGATTGTTGATGCCGGTATAAAAGCGCGCGGTGGCCTCGAAGCCGGCCGGCGGATTGGCGAAATCTGTATGGGTGGTCTCGGTACGGTGGCAATGGGCAGTCAGAGCGGTTTTAGCAACTGGCCATGGTCGGTCAATGTACATGCCAAAACACCGGTGCTCAGCTGTCTGGGCAGTCAGTATGCTGGCTGGAGTTTGTCGCACAAAGCCGATGATGTGAAATTTTTTGCGTTGGGCTCAGGTCCGGGCCGGGCCTTGGCGGCACGTGAAGAATTGTTCAAAGAATTCGGTTATCAGGATAAAGCCGATTCGACGGTCATTGTGCTGGAAGTCGATAAATTACCACCAGTCGCTATTGCCGATAAGATCGCTGATAACTGTGGCATAAAACCGGAAAACCTGACACTGATTTTAACGCCAACCACCAGCCTTGCCGGTGTGATGCAAATTGCCATTCGGGTGCTGGAAGTTGCTATGCATAAAGCACATACCCTGCATTTTCCACTGGAAAAAATTGTTGATGGTTATGGCAGCACGCCGGTCGCCCCCCCCGGTGGTGATTTTATGACTGGCATGGGCCGCACCAATGACGCCATCCTTTATGGTGGAAGCGTACATTTATTTGTCGAGGCTAGTGATGATGAAGCCCGCGATCTGGCTGAAAAAATGCCCAGCAATACCTCATCAGATTATGGCCGGCCATTTGGCGAAATTTTCAAAGCCTATGAATACGACTTTTTCAAAATTGATCCAATGTTATTCAGCCCGGCCAAAGTCATCGTTACCAATACCCAAACCGGCAACAGTTTTACTGCCGGTGAACTGAATGCCGACTTACTGACCCGTTCTTTCGGCCTGTAAAGGCGTATGCATAAACCTCGCGTCGCAATTTTTAACGACACCCACGGCTGGCATAGTGAGCAGTTGGCGTCGGCTTTTGCGGCACTGGGCATTGAAACTGTATATAGCGATCTGGCGTATTGCCGGATCGATTTAAGTTTGCCGCAACGGCTTTATATCCCGGGTTTTGATAAACAATTACCCGATGCTGTGTTGGTGCGGGGTATTGCACCGGGCAGTCTGGAACAAATCACATTACGTATGGATGTGTTACACACCCTGGCAGAGCTAGCTGTGCCAGTGCTGAATCCGGCCAATGTCATTGAGCTAACCGTCGATAAGGCGCGCACTTCATTACGTTTAGCGCTGTCAGGGTTAAATACTCCTCCCACCTGGGCCTGTGAAGATCGTCAGCAAGCCGTTGATATCATTCGCCGTGAGCTGGCTGCTGGTTACTCAGTAGTCATGAAACCGCTATTTGGTTGCCAGGGCAAAGGCATTATTCGTATTGATGATCTGAACCAGCTGGATTTGATAACACCAGTTGGCGAGGCTTTTTATTTGCAACGTTATGTGCTGCCGGCCGAGCAAGGTGCTTGGCAGGACTGGCGTTTAATGGTCATTGACGATCAGCTGGTTGCCGCCATGTCACGCCGGTCAGGACATTGGATTACTAACTATGCTCAGGGCGCGCAATGTTTTGCCGCCACAGTCAATGATGAGATGCATAATTTAGCTTTGGCAGCTACACGTGCCGTTGAGGCGCCTTATGCTGGCGTTGATTTGATCCAGGATCACAATGGCCGATTCAGTGTTTTAGAAGTGAATAGCGTACCTGCCTGGAAAGGTTTATTTCAGTCAACCGGTGTAGATATTGCAGGCCCTATTGCCCGCATGGTATCGAGTCGGCTTGAAAAAAACCAGTGTCGCCCAATACCTGATCATGCTGTCTGAACAGCAGCTATCCGACTGCATTCGCTGGGCCTGCGAACAAGAAGTTTATGCCCCCAAACCCGGCAACGTTAATCCACACAGTGATGGTCATCAGATGCAGGTCGATGACTTTCTGCGCAGTGCGGCGGCTATAGCCCCGGTCATGGCCCAGCCGGATTTAACGGTTGGCCAGCGCATTTTACAGTCGGTCATTGCTACCAGACAAGTGGTCGACTGCAATACCAATCTGGGCATCATTTTACTGTTTGCACCAATTATTCAGGCAGCATGGCAGTGTTCAGGCTTTTCAGAATTGCCAGCAGCGTTGGCAAATGTACTTAAAAACCTGACCATTGCAGATGCCAAAGACTGTTATCAGGCTATTCAAATGGCTGAGGCCGGCAATCTGGGGGAAGCCGCTGAACAGGACATTCGCCGCAAACCTACCGTGACGCTGCATGAAGCGATGTTTTTGGCGCAAAACCGCGATAGTATTGCCCGGCAATATGTCAATAATTACAAAGAGGTATGGGAAATTGCCTTTAAGGAATTGACAAATTCCCTGAACTGTGGGGAAAAGGTTGAATGGGCCACCGCTTTCGCGTATCTTATTGTCCTATCGCGTGTCCCAGACACATTGATAAGCCGCAAATTTTCACGGCAGCAAGCTCAAATGGTTTCAGAACAGGCGCAATTATTTGTTGCAAAAATGAATAACACAACCACATTACGTTCTATGCAAGACGAGCTCAGGGACTGGGACCAACAATTAAAATGTCTAGCCATCAATCCGGGTACTACCGCCGACATCAGTGCAGCCGCGTTATTGCTGCATGCTTTGTCACAGGCTGACATCAACCGAATTTCAGTAGCTCAATGCACATAGCGTGCGGCGCTGAGCAGGTGATACGTTCCTTTATTACGTATAAACCGCTTCTAGAAGAGCGGAAAAAATGAGCCTTTTTGACAATTTTTTTGGAACAGGAAAACAAAACATGCCAGTTATCGATCGCGTACTCGTAGGTGAATCTCTGGTCATCGAAGATGGTGACTTAGACAACGTCTCACATATTGATTTATTGATGGGCCCACGTGGCTCAGCTGCTGAAGATGCGTTCTGCCGCACTATGACCGACCAAAAACAAGGTGTTAATGGTCTGTTGGCAGTCGTTGCTCCTAACCTGATGGTCAAACCAGCGACCGTTATGTTTAACAAAGTAACCATCAAAAACATGAAACAAGCCGTACAAATGTTCGGCCCGGCTCAACGCGGTGTCTCATTAGCCGTTGCCGAATGTGTTGAAGATGGCACTATCCCAATGGCTGAAGCTGATGATTGCTTTATCTGCGTAGGTGTCTTTATTTCACCAACTGCTGATAGCGACCAGAAGATCCAGGACTGGAACTACCGTGCAACGAAAGAAGCTATCAAACGCGCTATTGCTCGTGAGCCAAAAGCAGCTGATGTTGTTGCTCAGTACAAAACCAGCGAACATCCATTTGGCGCTAAATAAGCCCGATTGATTTTTGCTAGGTAAGAAACCGCCCTCACAAGGGCGGTTTTTTTATGCGTGATTAACCCCTAATCCGGCCAGATCTGTGGCCGAAATATAACCTTTGTGTAAAGCACTGGCCAGCAATACCGCGCTAATGCCCATTGCCGACAGCTGTTGTAAATCCTGATTATCCCGAATACCGCCTGATGCAATCCATTGTTGTTGCGGATGCTTTTCTATCAGCGGCTTTAATCGCGAATAACCCGGCCCCATTGACCTGCCGACGGCATCCAAATCCATGACAATAACCTGAAAAGGCCAGACGGCTTTGTCTGTCAGCCAGCGCTCATCGCCTAGGAGTTCACCATGGCGAAAATCCAACGACAAAATCCAATCATCCATTTCAGCTGCAGCGTACACACAAGGCAGCGTTTCACTACCCGCTACCCAACGGATATTGTCGGCCGGGGGCTGTTTTTTTAATTGCTGGGCTGTGCGAATGCCGGCATCCAGCCAAATCTGCACATCAGGAAATTGTTGAGCCAATCGTTGATAAAACTGACGATCTAGCGGCGCCCCTTCAATACTGTCTAAATCAGCCATATAAAGGGTTTTAAAACGATGAAATGCCAATAAATCCGCAATAACTGCCGCCGGTTCAGTTGACTGCGTCAACACCGAGGTCAGTAATGGGTAATCAGCGCGTTGCCCCCCCTGGGCTAAAACCACCTGCCCCTTTAACACATCAATGACCGGTATAATCTGCACCCAACACCAACCTTTTAAAAAATATGAAAATAGTCGTCTACGAACACTTTACCAGCGGTGCTTTGCAAGGTCGGGCACTGCCTGCCGAACTCGCCCGTGAAGGCGATGCCATGTTGCGGACAATTGTCGAAGACATGCTCGCCAATACCGCTTTCAAGCCGATTATTTTACGCGATAAAGGGCTGGCTGATTTATCCGGTGCGCAAAATTTGTCGATAGCCAATAGCGAACAATATCAGCAGATTTGGCAACACTGTTTAAACAAAGAAACATTATTTTTACTGATCGCTCCCGAAACTGACGGCGTTTTGCAACAATTGGCTGAGGCAGTATTAAAAGCAGGCAAAACCCTGCTGGGCAGCTCGCCCGAAGCCATTGCTCTTTGCAGCGATAAACTGCGCTGTAGTCAGTTTTTACAACAACATCATCTGCCAACCATTGAGACACAAAGCGCTGACGACTGGTTGAATCAACCGTTATTCACTGACCAGATAGTGTGTAAACCCAACGATGGCGCCGGCTGTATGGATACCCATTATTTTAACGAGGCCCATGACGCGGCAGCCTACCTGCAAAAAATGTCTGAAAATAAGCGTCGTCAGCAAATTGTTCAGCCCTTTTATGACGCGAAGGCGATGAGCTTGTCACTTTTTATTGGCCAAAGTGTTCAGATCTTATCGTTGAATCAGCAACTGATTCATATCGATCAGCAATTTTCCTATCATGGCTCCCAAGTTGGCGTGCCTTATCCGGCAATATTCGAACACGGGCAGGCACAAATACTGGTCAATCAATTGCAACTGGCCATGCCCGCCTTATCGGGATTTGTCGGTGTCGATATTCTCGTTGACCAACAACAGGCTCGGATTATCGATATTAATCCACGTTTAACCAGCTCTTTTAACCAACTTCTGCAAACAGGACTGTCGCCGGCAGCACTTTTATATCAATCGATTGGCATAATCAAACAAGGTGTTTTGAGTGGCTGAAGCAACACACTTTTCCGGCTGGGATATTGGCGGTGCACATCTTAAGGTGTCCCGCTGCAATCAGCATGGCCAGTTGATTAATAGTATCGAATTGGCTTGTCCGTTGTGGCAGGGTATTAACAGTTTGGGAGATTCACTTCGTCAGGCGCTGACCCTGTTGGGTAATCAAGCGGATCGGCATTTTATTACCCTGACCGGTGAATCGGCCGATTGTTTTGCCAATCGTCAGCAAGGTGTCACTGATATTCTTAATGTGGTTGCTGAGCATTTACCTGCAGCAAACTGCAAGGTTTTCAGTCAATCTCAATCCTGGTTGGATTTAGCTGATGCCAAACACTATTGGCAACATGTTGCCTCAATGAACTGGCTGGCGACCGCCAGTTGGCTGGCAAAACATTATTCTAGCGCTTTACTCATTGATATCGGCAGTACCACCACCGATATTATCGCTATTACTGATGGTCAGCCGCAATTACAGGCATTTACTGATCAAGGCCGGCTACAGAGCGGTGAGCTGGTTTATAGTGGCGTGATTCGGACACCATTAATGGCACTGGCGCAGCAAATTCCGTTTGCCGGACAGATACAAAACGTCGCCAATGAAGTCTTTGCCACCACCGCCGATATCTGGCGGTTACTTGATAAATTGCCTGAAAATATCAGCGATCACAGTGCTGATGGACAAAGCTGGCAAGCAGCTAGCTGCCGGCAACGATTGGCACGCATGGTGGGCAGCGATGCCGAAAATTATCCTGACAATAACTGGCATCAGCTGGCACTGTGGTATGGTCAACAACACATCCAGCAAATTCATGAAAGCTGCCAGCAGGTAATTAATAATAAAATGTCGCTAACTCTACAGGCGCCTGTGATCGGCGCCGGGATTGGCCGTTTTCTGGCCGCCGAAATTGCTACAAGATTAGCGCGACCTTATCTGGACATGGCTGACTTACAAGTTGGTGAACAAGCCGCCATTGCCGCACCGGCCAGCGCATTGGCGCTTCTTGGCTGGCGTCAGTTCGCGTAAAATAATCCTATGACTCATTCAAGCCTGCGCTGCACCGATTTACCCTACCTGCCAGACAGCGCTGTGTATTTTGAGCAAATCCGTGATTTGCCATGGCCAGTGATGCTGGATAGTGCCGGTTTGACTGAGCATAACGGTCGCTTTGATATTATTAGCGCCGATCCGTTTATCAGCTTGCAAACCCTGGACCAGCAAACACAAATCGACTTTCGAAATGCGGCTCCGCAATATAGCAATGATGATCCTTTTGCATTGTTGTCTGACCAATTGACCCGGTTCAAGACGGTCACCAGTGATTTACCCTTCACCGGCGGTGCTATTGGTTATTTTGCCTATGATTTAGGCCGGCGCATCGAAACGCTGCCGGCGCTGGCAAAAGATGCTGAGCAGTTGCCGGAAATGGCTGTGGGAATTTACGACTGGGCATTGTTGATTGACCATCAGCAAAAGCGTTGTCAGTTAGTCAGCCATGATATGGATCCACAAACCCAAATAATGTGGCCGGAACTGATTCGCCGTTTTCAGCAAGACAACCAGCTGGATACACACTTTAAAGTACAGGGCGAACTGCAATGTAACCTTGATGATGCCGCATATGCCGAAGCTTTCCAACGAATACAAGACTATATTCGTGAAGGTGATTGTTATCAGGTCAATCTTGCCAAACGCTTTGAAATCAATGCTGAAGGGGATCCCTGGATAGCGTATCGGCAATTGCGTCAGCACAATGCCGCGCCTTTTTCAGCGTTTCTGGATACCCCCATGGCCAGTATTCTCAGCTCTTCACCCGAGCGTTTGCTATCTGTCCGAGATCGGCGCATCGAGACCAAACCGATTAAAGGCACACGGCCAAGGGATTTAATAAATGCTGAGCAAGATGCTCAAAATGCGCTTGAACTGCAAAACAGCCTGAAAGATCGCGCCGAAAATCTGATGATTGTGGATTTGTTGCGTAATGATCTTGGCAAAGTGTGCGTACCGGGCAGTATCAGCGTACCGAAAGCTTTTGCACTTGAATCCTTTGCGACCGTACATCATTTGGTCAGCACCGTTACCGGCCAATTGGCGACCAATCAAAGCGCGGTATCTTTGCTGCGCGCCTGCTTTCCCGGTGGCTCAATTACCGGCGCGCCTAAATTACGTGCCATGCAAATCATCGAAGAACTGGAACCGCACCGGCGCGGCGTTTATTGCGGTAGCATTGCCTACATTGGCTTTGATGGCAATATGGATAGCAATATTACTATTCGTACACTGGTCTTTAATCAAAACCGGCTGCGTTTCTGGGCCGGCGGCGGAATTGTCACTGATTCCGAGTGCGCTGCCGAGCATCAGGAAGTGCTCGATAAAGCCGCCGCCATGCTGGATTTAATTGAACGGCTGAGGCAATGCTGACGGTTATCAAACTGGGCGGCAGTCTCTATCACAGCCGGCAGCTATCAACTTGTTTACAAAATATCCTGGGGTACGCTGATACCCGTGCCGTGGTGCTGGTAGCAGGTGGCGGGCCTTTTGCTGATATGGTGCGCCAAGCACAACAGGACCATGACGTTTCAGATAAAACAGCCCATCAAATGGCTTTAAATGCCATGCGCCAGTTTGCTTTACTGCTCATTGATTTACTGCCCGGTGCGCACATTTTTAGTCGGTCAGACCAGTCACGGCCAGCCAATGGCTTGTCGATTTGGCTACCCGATGACAGCCAGTTAATGGCTGCCGATTTACCACAAAACTGGCAAGTCACCGCAGATAGTCTGGCGTTATGGCTGGCACAGCAACTTAATGCCTCACAGCTGATGCTGATCAAAAGTTGTGTGGTTAGCAGTGCTCAAATACGTGACTTATCCGAGTACGGTATTCTCGACGCGTATTTCGCCAAACAATATCAACGACAGCCTTTACCCTGCAGTATTATCCCGCAGGTTGATGTCACTGATGGGCTAACCAGGCAAATATACTTGACATGACGTCAGCGCTGAGCCGTTTTAAGCAGATATTAGCGACTTTCGATCTGACATTTGACCGAACGTCGTTATCGCTATGCAGCGATTTATTGGCTGAAGCCAGCCAGCGGCAATCATTTGATCAAGCTGCCCATATGGGCGGTCAATTATATCCGGCAGCCATTGCAGGACAGTTGCTTGCCACATTACATCAGGGCAATTTGTTATCGACGGAGTTATATCCACAGTTACAAAAAATTGAAACGACCCTACTGACTGAAATGGCCGCACAGTTTAATTTTTCATTAGGCCATTTTACCCCCGGTGGTAGTGTCGGCAATCTCGAGGCACTTTGGCTGGCCAAACAACGTTCACCTACACGCACGTATGTCTACGCCAGTGAAAATTGTCATTATTCGATTAACAAAGCCTGTGCATTACTGAATTTAAAACTGCTGCTATTGCCGACAAATGAACAGCATCAGCTTGATATTACGGCATTAAAAGAAGCCTGCGAAGCACAGCCACCGCTGGCAATCATTGTCACCGCCGGCACCACTGGCAGCGGTCATATTGATCCGTTATTAACCGCGATCAAATTGGCCGGACAATACCAAAGCTGGTTACATATTGATGCGGCCTGGGGCGGTTTTCTGGCTTTGTTAAACGATACCTCGTTGCTCACTGCAGCCAGTCAGGCCGACTCGCTTTGTTTTGACCCGCATAAATCACTGGGCCAGCCGCGGCCTTGTGGTTTAGTGTTTTATCGTCAGCCTTTGCCAACCATTTCGACTGCCGCAGAGTATCTACAGCAGACGCCTGATAGCCGTATTATCGGCTCACGCGGCGCCGAAACTTTTCTGCCTTTGTGGCTGACCTTGCAGCACCATGGCCTGAAAATGCTGCAAACGGATTTGGCCGCTAAGCTGACAGAAGCCCAGAATATGACTGGCTTACTGACCGGTAAAGTGGCTGACTTATTGCTGTCGGAGAGTGGTATTGTGTGTTTTCAACATCCGGCAGATTTACAGCCTTTGGTTGACGCCGGCGTAGTTTCTAAAACGCGCTTAAAACAACAGGATTATTACCGACTGGTTTTTGCTGACAAGACCTGTCAGGCGGATGCAATATTTAAGCGTCTGGTGCCTTTTCTTTAATTTGCGTTTGGACGTCGTTAAAGCGGCGTAACCAGGTTGAAACACTGTTCAATGGCGCAGGCCATTGGCGTTTGGCTGCCAATGCCGCATTCTTAGAGTCATACACACCGTAAATTAACGCATACCAAACTTTATTCTCGCGCATGCTGGCAAATACCGCGACATCACCTGTCAGCGAATATTTTGCAATAAAATCATTAACTTCAGATCGCTCCCAGGTACCCATCAGCTGATAGGTATAAGCGGATTGTTTTTGTTGCATGATCCAATCTGCGCCACGTACTTCATTAGCACTGTTATCCGAACTATCACTGGTATTTAAGTTTGCTTCAGTTGCCTTCGAAGAGGCAGATTCAGTTGGTGGCGCAATCATTGCCTCTTTTTCCGGCATCTCATTGAGCGGCGTAAATGGTGGAATCACTGATGCCAACTGTTCATTATCTGGTTCGGCTATTTCTGATGCCGGCTGACTGCTTTGTGAAACTTGTTCAGAGATGGATGAGGTTGATGTTGTTACGTCAGCCATGGCCTGTTCGGTTGTTACATTTTCCTCTGCGGTTTGTTCTTCTTCTAATGCATCCAGTAGTTCAATCAGGTTTTGTTTTTCGGCCTGCGCATTGCTGGTAACGGTATTGTCTTCGACAACCACCATCGGCAATTCAGGTTCTTCAGACAGTTCAGTAATCGTTTCATCATGCTTATCCCGATTCTGACTCAGCCAGTCATTTATATTTTTCTGAAAAATCAGGATTAAAGCCAATGCCACCACCACCGGCAACACGGGCAGCCAGCGAAGCCAGCTTGGTAAACGCAAGACAGGCAGAGCAGGCAGTTGCCAACTTCTGTTCACCCCCAGTAAACTCTGGTGCGCCTGATGATTGATTTCCGATGGAATACCTTTACTACGGCGGGCAATACGTTGCAATTGTTTGTCGGTAAACGGCAAATCATCCTGCCAGCCAGCGGCTTGTAGCCGCTGCTGTAAATAGCCGCTAATTTCATCCTCAGCCAGCGGCAGCAGGTCCAGATCCTGAAAGCGTTCATTTCGCAGGTTTTGTAGTACAGAAGCTTCGTTACTGGACACCACCGCACGTAATAAATACTGCCCCTCATGTTGCCAGTGTAACCAGGTGGCTAATTGCTGCTGGATGCTATTATCGAGTTTCTCTGCGTCATCGATCAACAATACCGGGGTCACTTGAATCTGCACTAATTGTTGCAAACGCTCGCGCAACAGTTGTTGTTGATCACCGCTTAATTGACTATCACCTGTGGCGCCAAATGCCTGCAAACACTGCCGCGTGATTTGCGTTAGATTGCTGTGATTGCTAGCGGACACCAGACAAAAACGTAAATCCTCACCACCGCGTTGTTGTAAAGCCGTCAATAACATCGACTTACCGTAACCATCCGGGGCGTTAAGCACACTGATTTGGCTGCTGCTTCGCAATAAATGCAGAATGAGATTTAACCGCTGGCTGGTTTGCCGACCGGCAAAAAAAGCGCCAGGCAGGTTCTGCCGGCTAAACGGATTGCTATGCAATGCGAGACGGTCGAGGTATGTAGGTTCCGCAGTGGCATGCATTTCCGTCATCGGTATTGCCTTAGCAGAAAGCGTCCAGGGTAGCCGCCAGTTGCGCAGGCGGATAATCGTCGCTAATAACTGCCTGACCGATGGCTTTCAGCAAAATCAAGCGAATGGCACCATCCTGAACTTTTTTATCAACGGCCATTAAATCCATAAAACGCCCGGCGGTCATTTCAGACGGCACCGTCACCGGTAAACCCGCCGACGTTAATACGGCTTTGATTCGGGCTACGGTGGTCACATCCAGCCAACCGAGGCGATGAGACAAATCGGCCGCCATTGCCATACCGATAGCAATGGCTTCGCCATGCAGCACCACACCATAACCACAGCCGGTTTCAATAGCATGGCCAAAAGTATGGCCTAAATTTAACAAAGCCCGCACACCCTGCTCCCGTTCATCGGCAGCCACAATATCAGCTTTATCTTGGCAGGAAAGGGCGATTGCCTGCGCCAATAATTCAGGGTTTCTGGCAACTAACCCGACCATATTGGCTTCCAGCCAGTCAAAAAACTCAGCATCATTGATCAAACCGTATTTAATGACTTCAGCAAGGCCTGCTGCAAATTGACGATCATCCAGTGTCCTTAACGTGCTGATATCGGCAAATACACATTCCGGTTGATAAAAAGCACCAATCATATTTTTCCCCAGCGGATGATTAACCGCTGTTTTACCACCGACTGATGAGTCAACTTGTGATAATAAAGTCGTTGGCACCTGAATAAACGGTACACCGCGCTGATAACAGGCGGCAGCAAAACCGGCCATATCACCAATGACACCGCCGCCCAGCGCAATAATCGTTGCCTGCCGGGACATTCTGGCCTGCAACAGGCCATCAAAAATCTGTTGCATGATTTCCAGCGTTTTATATTGCTCGCCATCGGGCAAAATCACCGTTGCTGAACGGTAGGCTGATAAAGTAGATTTAACATCATCCAAATATAATGGTGCCACCGTTTCATTGGTGACAATCAGCACTTCTTTACCTTTGATGTGAGCAGCGAACAGATCCGGCTCAGACAGCAGCTTTTCACCGATATAAATCGGGTAACTGCGTTCGCCAAGCGCAACGTGCAAAGTTTTCATCATGTTGTATTATCTTTTTCTATTTGTTCCAGTTGCCGGATTACCTCACTGACCGTTCGCTGCACTGACTGTTCACCAGTGGCAACAATAATATCGGCAATTTCCCGGTAAAGCGGATCACGCTGTGCCAACAGTTGTTTGATTTGATGACGTTTATCACCCGTTTGCAATAATGGCCGACTCTTATCGCGTGCCATGCGGCGATATAATTGCTCTGCTTTGGCAGCGAGATACACGACGGTGCCACGATCCGCTAATAACTGCCGGTTGGTTTCTGCCAACACGACACCACCCCCCGTCGCCAGCACGACATTGTCCAGAGCACTTAACTCATCGATCATTTTTTGTTCACGATCCCGAAAACCCGCCTCACCTTCCATTTCAAAGATCCAGGAAATGGATACACCAGTGCGTTCTTCGATTTCCCGGTCACTGTCCCAAAATCGGCGGCGTAATTTTTTTGCCAATTGCCGGCCGATAGTTGATTTACCGGCACCCATTGGTCCAACCAGAAATATATTACCTGAAATCACAACTGCCTGAGTTTCCCGGACTTTTAATGACAAAAAGCCGGACCTTTGCAGGCCCGGCTTACTATTTTAGCGCAGTTAGAAACCCTAGTACTGCATACCTTCTTTAACGATTTTGGGCGTGACGAATACTAAGAGTTCACGCTGACGATCTTCGTTAAAGCTATTACGGAACAAAACACCGACATAAGGCAAGTCACCAAAAAATGGCACACGTTGAACACCTTGGTTTTTTGTTTGCTCATAAATCCCACCGAGCACCACGGTTTCGCCATTATCAACCAGTACCTGTGTTTTCACACTGCGGGTATCAATACTCGGAACACCCAAAAAGATTTCACCGACCTCATCTTTATTAACTTCAAGATCCATGACAATTCGATCATCCGGCGTGATTAGTGGCGTCACGTCCAGTTTCAGCACAGCCTCTTTAAAAGAAACTGAGGTTGCACCACTTGATGAAGCCTCCTGATAAGGAATTTCCGTACCCTGTTCAATAGTTGCCTGTTTCTGGTTAGAAGTAATAACCCGTGGGCTGGAGATGACTTCACCGCGGCCTTCTTCCTGCATCGCGGAAAGCTCCAGCTCAAGAATCATACCCAACGGTAATTTGGCCAGTGCAAGTGCTACGCTGCCGGACGGATTGTTGACTGGCAGATTGACGTTGAGCCCATCACCGCCTAACGGTGTCTGAATCGGTTGAATATTATCATTATTATTTGGGTTTACCTCAAGACTATTCAGGTTTCCAGAGGAACCCGCTCCCAGTGTTCGGCTTTGTCCAGAAGCACCAAAACGCACCCCCAGCTCTTTACTGAAATCATTATTGGCAATGACAATTCGCGATTCAATCAGAACCTGACGAACTGGAATATCCAGCTGTTCAATCAGTTTCTGAATAGCGACTAGCTGATCAGCGGTATCACGAAGTAATAAAGAGTTGGTTCGGGCATCAACCACCACACTGCCACGCTCAGATAAAAAGCCACCTCTGCCATCAACAGAGTCACCCTGTGTACTGGTTAAAATGGTAGCTAGCTCATTTGCCTTGGCAAAGTTTACTTCGATAATTTCGGAATAGAGTGGTTGCAATTCAACCAGTTGTTTTTTGGCTTCCAGCTCCTGTTTCTCACGCGCAGCAATTTCTGCAGCCGGCGCAATCAACATGACGTTGCCATTCTGACGCATTGCCAAACCTTTGGTTTTCAGAATAATATCCAGCGCCTGATCCCAAGGGACATTTTTCAGGCGTAGCGTCAGATTGCCGGTCACAGTATCACTGGTAACAAGATTCATGCCATTAAAGTCAGCCAGTAGCTGCAAAACCGCACGAACTTCAATATTCTGAAAATTTAACGATAACTTCTCACCGGAATAAGCTTGCTGCTCACCACCACGCGCTGCCTGAGTTTCAGTATTACGTGCTTTAACTTCAATGACCAGTTGTTTATCTGACTGGTAGGCAAGATGCTCAAAGTCTCGGTTCGTAGTTAGCGTCAGAGTAGTGCCATCTCGACTTTGTTCCGAATCAATCAATGAAACCGGCGTGGCAAAATCAACCACATCTAGGCGTCGATGTAGTTTATCAGGCAGGCTGACCCCGGGAATTTCTACGACAACCGTATCACGTTCCTGACGCACATCAACTGCCGCACCGGCTGCTGACATATCAATAATGACGCGCGCCTCACCTTGTTCACCGCGCCGAAAATCGATATCGGTCACTTGATTACCCGTCATAGCAACAGCACTGCCACGCGCCTTGCTGGTAGACATTTGCGGTGCATTACCATTCAACATGATTTTGACCGTATTACCACTGGTCACAATTTCATAAGGAATTTTCCGCAGCAGGTTGATGACCATGCGGGTTCTATCACTCGCTTCTACAGTCGCAATACTGCGGGTTTCACCGCTATTTATTTGCTGAGTTCGTTCACTGAGTTTATTTTTGACGCCATTAAAATCGAGTACTATCCGTGCGGGTTCATCAGTGGCAAAGTTTTCCGGGGCATCTACTGCTTCAGAAAAAGTCAGCGTCACCTGCGCTTTGTCTCCCGGCAAAGTGGTGAAATTTACATCTTGTAAATCAGCTGCCTGAACAGCCGTTGCTGTCAGCCACATCGTCAGTAGCAAACCAAGGCCACTAAAGCTAAGACGTTTATCATTACCCCGGAAAATTCGGTGCACCATGAGTTGCTGTCTGTCCATTGTCATTGCGTCTCTGCTAATCATGTCGAAATGGCCTTTAGTTAATCTCTACCACAGAAAGAGTTGTTTCACGTTCAACATAACCGTTACCCTCAGGCACGATCTCTTTCAATTTTAATTCGCTGTCACTGATAGCCAGCACCTGACCAAAGTTATTGCCCATGTAATTGCCGACACGGACTTTATGAATGACACTGTCAGGCGCACGAATTAATGCCCAAATGGTGTTGTCCTGCTCCAATGTGCCAACAAATTGCAAATCTTGTAATGCAAAAAATTCCAGCGCTTCTTTACGCCGGTTGGTATCAGGTTTAATACCGTTATCTGCTGCCAAGTCAGGTGCATCAGCGGGCACGTCCACAACTGTCGGCACAAATGGATCCCGCATTTCAGCCGCCGCATACTCAAATTTTTCGTAGGGTTTCATCACTGGGATAGGGGGAATATCGGACTGCGCTTCTGCTTTAACTCTAGCAACATAGGCATTAAGATCTTCCTTTTCAGGCTGACAGCCGCTGCTCAATAGTACGCAAAGTCCCAACAGTAAGACGCTTAGTGGCCGGCAAACAGTGTGATTCATAACAGGGCCCATCATTGATCTTGCTCATCAAAATAACGATACGTTTTGGCCGTCACATCCATCGTCATCATGCCATTGTCTTTGTTTAACGGCCCCATTTTAAAGTTGTGAAGCGTGACAATCCGGGGTAAAGCAGCTACCCCACTAACAAATTCGCCAAACTGATGATATTTACCGGTCAAGCGCATCGTGATGGGTAGCTCGGCATAAAAATCGATCGGCCGCTCACCCTCTGGTTTGAATAATTCAAATTCCAAACCATTTATCAATCCTGTACGCGAAATATCCAACAACAAATCAGACACTTCGTTTTTACGGGGTAATTGTTGCAACATACCCGAAAACATCACTTCCATTTCTTTCATCTGTTCTTTATAAGCTTCGAGATTGACAGCTTTGGCCTGCTTACTTTCAAAACTCTGCCGCAATGCCAACTCTTTTTGCTCCAGAGTGATGAGTTCCGCGCGCTTATCTTTAATAATGAAATAATAGCCAGCGCCCCAAACCACAAGGCAAATCAAAATGATCGCAATAATTTTGAACGAAAGCGGCCATTCACCACTTTCATTAAAGTCCAGATCCGACAACGAGGATATTTCCATTATTCTACCTCCTCATCTTTGGCCGGCTTACTCTCATCGACATCCAATGTAAACTTGCGGATAGCATCATCACGATTTGAAGTCCGCTCGACTACCCGCAGTTTCGACTCATTAAATTCCTGATTGCTATCCAACTGATCCATAAATATCGATACCCGAGCATTACTCTGTGCAACACCTTGAAGTGTCAACACATCGCCCTGGCGGCTAACCGTTTCCAGATGAATACCTTCGGGCACAGTCCGCACAAGCGAATCAAATACCTTGACGACTTTTGGGCGGCTTCGCTGCAATTCCTGAATCACCTGCATTCGCGCCACCAATTTCTCACGCGCTTTTTCCAGATTCTCAATTTCTTTGATGATTTTATCGAGCTTGGCAATCTCTTGTTGCAAATAGGTATTGCGGCTGTTTTGTTGTTCAATCAGACCGTTTGCAAATGAGGTAGCAAAATACAAAACTGCCAGCGCAAACAATAAACCAGCCACCAAAGCTACATAGAATTGTTGCTGTCGGTCTTGACGACGGGCTTCTCGCCAGGGGAGTAGGTTGATATGTGCCATCAGTCAAAGCTCCTCATGGCCAGTCCACAGGCAATCATCATCGATGGTGCATCATTGCTGAGTGCCTGCACTTTGACACGCGGGGCAATAATCATATCGGCAAAGGGATTGGCAACTGATGTAGAAGTACCGGTTTCCGCCTCAATCATGACATCGACGCCTTTAATTGAAGCACAACCACCTGCCAGAAAAATATGATCAATTGATTGATATTGACTCGATGCCGAAAAGAAAAACTGCAACGCGCGGGTAACCGTCATCGTCATAGAACGCTTAAAAGGCTCGAGGACTTTTGGCAGATAGTCGTCCGGAAGGCTGGCCGGATCTTTTTTGGCACGTCCGGCCTCCTGGTAGGACATGCCATAATGGCGCTCAATATCTTCGGTGAGCATCCGGCCACCAAACGTTTGTTCGCGGGTAAAGACAATTTTGCCATCAACTAATACATGCAGAGTGGTCACTGTTGCGCCAACATCAGCAACGGCAACCGTAAGTCCCTGACCATGATGCGGTAATTGTTCGGCGATGAGTGTAAAGGCGTTTTCCATCGTATAAGCCTCGACATCGACCAGCTTGGCTTTCAAACCGGCTTTTTCAATCACCTCGGTACGAGCATCAACATTTTCACGCCGTGATGCGGCCAGTAAAACATCCAATGCATCTGGATCGATGGCAGATGTACCCAGCACTTCAAAATCGAGCCGCACCTCTTCCAATGGGTATGGAATATAATTTTCGGCTTCGAGCATGACATTCTCTTCAAGCTCTCGATCTGATAACGAAGCAGGAAACGATACCGTTTTAGTGATTGCGGCATTGGCAGAAACCGCAACGGCAGCTTCTTTGGTTTTTGACCCTGCCCGCTTAACAGCGCGCTTGATAGCACCGGCTACTTCATCGCTATTCTCAATCCGGCCTTCAACGACCGCATTCACGGGCAATGGCTCTACAGAATAGGATTCAACCAGAAAGCGGTCGCCCTTTTTATGCAGCTCCAGTATTTTTACAACTGAAGAGCTGATGTCTATCCCTAGCAGTGGGGAATTTTTCCGTCCAAACATGACTGGCCTCAATTCCGGTCGAACCGATTCAAATGCATCAGTTACCTATCTTAGTTAAAGTAGTTTATTAAGAACCAGCAGGATGTCAATAAAAATGTTCTTTAACAAGCACCTGACCGCTGCACTGGTTTTATCCATGACTTTATATATACTCTACTAACAATTTTTTTGCGATCCCGAAATACCCTTATGTCGAGATTTTTGTTCCGCCTGCTGAGCGTACTGTTTACCCTGTTCTTTGTTGGTGTAGTCAGTATTGCTGTCATCTACTTTTTGTTAGCACCTAAGTTACCCGATGCTGAGGAACTTAGAAAGGTCCGGCTGCAAATCCCTATGCGAATTTATAGCAGTGAAGGATTGTTGATGGCCGAGTTTGGCGAAAAACGCCGAATTCCTGCGGTGTTTGAGTCGATTCCCCCACAACTGATCGATGCCTTTCTGGCTGCCGAAGATGACCGTTTCTTTGAGCATCCCGGCGTTGATTATCAAGGTATTATCCGCGCGGCATACTCATTGGCGGTGACGGGTGAAAAAACGCAAGGTGGTAGCACCATAACCATGCAGGTCGCCAGAAACTTTTTCCTGAGCCGCGAAAAAACTTACCTACGCAAACTCAACGAAATCATTTTAGCGCTGGAAATTGAACAAACACTGTCCAAAGAAGAAATCCTGACGTTATACCTGAATAAAATTTATCTTGGCAGCCGTGCATACGGTGTCGGTGCCGCTGCTGAAGTGTATTACGGTAAAACGCTGGATCAAATGACTCTGGCTGAAATGGCGATGATTGCCGGCCTGCCAAAAGCGCCATCCGCCTCAAATCCAATCGCCAACCCCCCGCGAGCCTTAGATCGGCGAAATTATGTACTGAGCCGCATGCTAGCGGTTGGCTTTATTGACAAACAACAATATGACACTGCTATTGCTGAGCCGGTCAATGTGCGCTACCACGGACGTGATATCGAAGTTTATGCGCCCTATGTTGCTGAGATGGTGCGAACCAGTCTGATTGAAGAATATGGCGAGAACTTATATACCGACGGTATTGAGGTTCATACCACCATCAATGCGGTGCATCAGCGCGCAGCAACCAAGGCGCTGCAAGATGCCCTGCTGGCTTATGACCGTCGTCATGGCTATCGTGGTGCCATTGATAAAATAGAATTTACCGATATCCCGGATGCCGAAAAGGCAGAACAACTGCTGGATACGTTTCAGTCGGTTGGCACGTTGCGCGCGGCACTGGTATTAGCGACGGATGAAGAAACCACTGAGGCGAGAATTTATATCCGCCGTATTGGTGAAGTCAACCTGCCTTTTGCCGCAGTATCCTGGGCACAACCGAAGCTCAGCACCCATAGCGTTGGCAAGAAACCACAAAAAATCAGTGATGTTCTGGCCAAGGGCGATGTTGTTTATCTAAGACAGGATGACGAAGAAAACTGGCAATTAGCCCAGATACCAGAAGTTGAAGGCGCGATGGTCGCTTTATCACCCCTTGACGGCGCAGTGACAGCTTTGCAGGGCGGTTTTGATTTCTTCCACAATAAATTCAATCGGGTCATGCAATCAAAACGTCAGCCGGGCTCTGGTTTTAAACCGTTTTTATATTCCGCGGCGCTGGAAAATGGCTACAATGCAGCTAGTATTATCAATGATGCACCCGTGGTGTTTGACGATGTCGGTTTAGAGAATGTCTGGCGCCCGGAAAATTATAGTGGTCAATTTTATGGTCCGACCCGTTTACGAGAGGCATTGACCCATTCCCGTAATCTGGTTTCAATTCGCTTAATGCGAGATATCGGCATAAATAATGTCATTGATTATGTGCAGCGATTTGGTTTTCATGCCGATCAATTACCCAAGAATTTATCGCTGGCATTGGGCAGTGGCAGTGCCGCCCCCATGGATATGGCAACAGCCTACGCCGTCTTCGCCAATGGTGGTTATCTGGTTGAGCCCTATTTCATTAAGCGCATTGAAGACGCTGACGGCAATATCATCAGGGCTGCTGAACCCTACACTGTTTGTGAAACCTGTATTACACCTATGGGCAAACCAGACAGTATTGATATCGATACTGAACAAGCATTAGCCAGTTCGTGGATGGGTTTTAAGCCTGCTGAACGGATTATTCCAGCCCAAAATGCTTATTTGATGAACAGTATGCTGCGGGATGTCGTCCGTTTTGGTACAGGTCGCCAGGCACTTAGCCTGGGCCGTAATGATTTAGCTGGTAAAACCGGTACCACCAATGATCAGGTTGATGCCTGGTTTAATGGTTTCCATCCCGAATTAGTGGCTATCAGCTGGGTCGGTTTTGATAATCCACGTAATCTCGGCCGTTTCGAGACGGGCGGCCGGGCGGCGCTGCCAATGTGGATTGACTTTATGCGTGAAGCGCTGCGTGATGTGCCGGAAACAGAATTGATTCCGCCTGTTGATATGGTGACCGTACGGATCAATCCGGAAACCGGCCTGTTGGCGCGAACAGAAAGTGAAACGGCGGTCTTCGAAACCTTCCGGGCTGATGAAGTACCGGCAGCGGGTCGCTCGCAATCATTTGGTGGGAGCAGTTCTGGTGAAGACGACTCGTTAATTGATTTATTCTAGTTAACGACAGACGGCAGAAGCTATATATGTGGTAACCGTGCGGCAAGCCGAGATACAAACCTACCCTCAACTGTAGCCTTAATACAGTTATGTTAGCTGCTAGCGTACCCTTTTAACCAAGCGTCCAGGCTGCAATGACTGATTGGGGTAATCACCGTTCAGTAACTGCAATTGCTGCAACGGGCTATTGCTGATGCGGGAGTTTTGCGCCCACTTGGCATAACTGTCAGATTCGGTAGCGCGCACCACTTCAATCCGCTTCGCTTGTGCAAGCTGCCGCTCATCATCCCGTAAAGCATGCAAACTACTAGCCGTGGCCAGAAAATCCTGATCAAACTGGCTAAACTCACGGTTATCTTTGGCACCGCCGATAAAGATAAATGCCTGGTCACGCAAATACAGCACTGATATCCGCAATAATTTCCCCTGCTGCTCGGTAATGCCGGTGTAGCCTTCGAGACCATTAGCATTAAAACTGCGGCCCTCACGCAGATTATCAACATTCATCCGATCCCGAATAAACGCAGCCGGTGTTTGCTTACGATTTAAATCACTGGCTCCCATTTCAATAAATGCCCGACCTTGTGGCGACACGGCTTGTAAGCTGCCGGGGTTATTTTGAATATGCCAGTCTTGTGGAAATTGCAGCGCAAATTGCATTTCAGAATGATAAAAATTACGGCCGGAACGAATACCCTGCTTTTCGCTATCACCGAACACCATGCCATCGATACGGGTCATATAGGCCTGTTCGCCGACTTCACCACCTGTGGTAGATAAATACTGATCAGCAGACGCCACGACTTCCTGCAGTCGGGTGTCATTATCCGGATGGCTCGCAAATACGCCATGGTAGCCCTGATATTCCTGGCCTTTCTTTTTCGCCTCTGCTTCGGCAAATACTGATTGATCTTTTAAAACGCCAATCACTTCGATCATTGCCTGCGGATCGTAGCCGCTTTTGGCCAGATATTCGGCGCCCAGACGGTCAGATTCCAGCTCATGCTCACGGCCATAACCGCTCAGCAGTGCGCCACCAAGCATGTTAAATACATTTTGCGCACCAGCATTACGCAGGCCCGGCAGAAATAACGAACCCAGCGTGTAACCTAGACTGGCTGCCTGTGAGGCACTTTGTTGCCTAACTCCATGACGTGCGGTGACATGGCCGATTTCATGGCCCAGTACCGCTGCCAATTCTGCCTCTGATTTCAGATAAGCCATCAAGCCGCGGGTAATGTATAAATAGCCGCCAGGCAGCGCAAAAGCATTGACTACCGGCGAATCCAGCACAGTAAAACGGTATACCAGATCTTTACGATGACTTACTGCCGCAACACGCTCACCAACCGCCTGCACATAAGCTTGCAGCGCTTCGTCGTCATAGCGGCCATATTCTTTGATGATTTGCGGATGGTACTCGCGGCCCAGGGCCAATTCTTTGTCTTCGCTGAACATGACAAAGTCTTGCTCTCCGGTCACAGGATTTTGCGCGCAGGACATCAGCCCCAAAAACAACAAAGCCCCTGCCGGTCGGCAGAGGCTCGTTAATCCCCATGATTTTGAAATAAGACGCTCAAAAAAATGACGGATGGTATTCATGGGCACAGCCCCTTAATTTATTTTCCGTATTTTTGACGGAATTTATCAACGCGACCTGCGCTGTCCAGCATTTTTTGTTTGCCGGTATAAAACGGGTGACACTCTGAACAAACATCCAGTGTCAGATCACCAGCGCGGGTAGAACGGGTTTTGAAGCTGCTACCGCAACTGCAGGTAACATTAATTTCACTATACTCTGGATGGATATCCGCTTTCATATTATTTTCTCGCAATTTTAGGTTTGCCAAAACACGCGCTGGGCGTTTACTGCTTAAGAACCGCGTAATTCTACTGATCTCACTAGTAATCAGCAAGTTTAATTTGACCATAACCAATGACCATTGTTAGGCACAGCGTTCTGCCAGCAGCATTGCAACATTCCGAAATCCCTGCGATTTATCACCCAGCAAAGCTTCTTCACGGTAAACGCGCAACTTTAAACCAGCAAACAGCGTTAATAATTCATTATCGGCCAACAAATAATCCAGGTTAGCCGGTCCTCTGTCGCTGGCTTTCTGGCGGCACCACGTTTGGTAAAACAATAAGCCACCAGGTTTCAGCGCAAACATTATTGCCGGTGCCAATGCCCGCTCTAAATAGTAACTGACGACGATGACATCATATTGTGCCGCTGCTGGCGGTGAAACCAACACGTCGCGCACCTCAGCATTGATTTGCAACGCCAGCTCTTGCGCCTTGCGTTGTAACTTATCAATAGCGACTGGCGAAACATCCTGGGCAGTCACCGTTAAACCAGCCTCTGCCAGTAATAAAGCATTGCCACCAAGGCCACAAGCTAAGTCCAGTGCGCTGCCGCTATCCGGTAATAAATGCTGATTTTGCGTCAACACGTCAGCAGCGGCCGGCCAGTCACCATCATGCTGTTGGTAACGCGCATCCCATTTTTGTTGCACCCCGGACATTAATCTAGCGCCGCCAGAATGCCGGCGTCAGTAACACCAGCAGGGTGAAAATCTCCAAACGTCCGAGCAGCATCGCCACACACAAAATCCACTTTGAGGTGTTATTAATATTACTGAAATTAGCCGATACCTCACCCAACCCAGGTCCAAGGTTATTCAGACAAGCAGTGACCGCCGAGAAAGACGTCACCACATCCAGACCCGTTGACATCAAGGCCAAATGCATAATGGTGAAACAGAACACATACAATGCAAAAAAGCCCCAAACAGCGCCAACCACCTTTGCTGGCAGTGCTTTACCATTGACCCGTATAGCAAATACACCGTTGGGATGGATCAACCGCAACACTTCACGATACCCTTGCTTGAACAACAGCATCACACGGATAACTTTCATACCACCGGCGGTAGAAAACGCACAACCGCCGATATAACTGGCAAACAACAGCAGTATCGGTAAAAAGCCCGGCCAATAGGCAAAATCTGCCGTGGCAAAGCCCGCGGTGGTTCCAATTGATACTGTCTGAAAAATTGCCTGACGCGCTGCAAGCGACATATCGCCAACAGTTGCAGTTATCATCAGATAAGCAAACGTGACCAGCGTGATGACAACCATAATGCTGATAAACACCCGCAGTTCTGAATCACGCCAATAATGTTTTACGCTGCGATTACGCCAGGCCAGAAAATGCAGCGAAAAATTCAATGCCGAAATCAGCATAAAAATCACGGCGATCATTTCAATCAAGCCGCTATTGAAGTATCCCATGCTGGCGTCATGCGTGGAAAACCCGCCAATTGCGACCGTCGAAAAACTGTGACTGATGGCATCAAACCAGCCCATGCCCGCCCAATGATAGGCAATCGCGCAAGCCATCGTCAGGCTCATGTAGATATACCAGAGCGCTTTGGCAGTTTCGGTGATTCGCGGTGTTAACTTGGCATCTTTCATCGGCCCCGGGGTTTCAGCGCGGTAGAGCTGCATACCACCCACTCCTAACAACGGCAGAATCGCCACCGCCAATACCACGATCCCCATGCCGCCCAGCCATTGTAAAAATTGCCGGTAAAACAAAATGGATTTTGGTAAATCATCCAGGCCGGTTAACACCGTCGAACCGGTAGTGGTTAAACCTGACATGGATTCGAATACTGCGTCCGTGACGCTCATTAACGGATCAGTCGACAAGAAGAACGGCAAAGATCCCGACAAGCCCAGCGCCAGCCAGAACATCACTACGACGATAAAACCATCACGGATTTTCAGCTCTTTACGGTGGTGTCGCGCCGGCAGCCATAACAAAGCACCAATGGTTACCAGCAGACCAAAGGCGGTAATAAAAGCAGTCGCTTCGCCATCGTGATAGAGCCAGGAGACCAAAATCGGCGGCAACATGGTAATACTGAACAATGTCAGTAAAATCCCCAGAATGCGCTGTATTGTTAGTAATTGCATGGATTATCAGAACACATCACGCCGGTAAGAAAACCGATAATACGCCCAGCACACCAGCAACAGCAAAAGCAGTACCATCAACGGCCACTGGCCATAATGCACATAAGGCGTTGCCCCCTGCCTTGGCTGCACCGTTTGCGTAATCACTGCCTGCTGAAATTGCGGACTTTGTTTTGTTAACTGACCTTTATGATCAATAAACGCTGAAATGCCATTGGTCGTCACCCGAAGGATCGGCCGCCCGCCTTCCAGCGCCCGACTTCGCGAAATCTGCAAATGCTGATGCGGCGCAAAAGAATCACCATACCAGGCATTGTTAGTGGCATTTACCAATAAACTGGCTGCCGGTAATGTTGCCCGCACTTCTTCAGTAAACGCATCTTCGTAACAAATGCTAATGCCCATCGTCTGGTCAGCAGCTTCGATCAATGGTTGCCGCGCCGGTCCCGGCACAAAACCTGACATCGGCAGATCAAAAAAGGCAATCAAACCACGCAACGTTTCAAACGGCACATAATCACCGAACGGCACCAGTTGTTTTTTATGATAGAAAGCCGGTGTCTCCGCAAGCTTTGCCATACTGTTGTAATAGCGCTCACCATCAGCATCCAGCACCGGCAGGCCGACCAGTAACTCGCTGTTATTGGCAGAGGCTTGTTCAGCCAAAGGCAGTAAAAATCCTTTATCAATTTGGTGATAAAACGCCGTTGCGGCATTTTCCGGCCAGATAATAAGGTCGCTGTCCCAGTGCTGGGCGCTGAGGCTGGCATACAGTTGCAACGTTTCTCGCAGTTGCTCCGGATCCCATTTAATCGCCTGATCGACATTGCCCTGAATCATACTGACCTGAATAGGCTCACCCTTCGGCGCGGTCCATTGCACATCATTTAACATCGCTGCCAAAGGCCAAACTAAAATCGCCGGCACCAGCCACAACCATTGTTTATGTGTCCAGGCAGTAAGCAATAAACCTGCTGTTAGGGCCACCAGCCAGCTGGCGCCATATACCCCCAGTACTGGAATAACGCCGGCCAACGGGCCGTCAATTTGTGCGGTACCAATTTCCAGCCACGGAAACCCGCTTAAAAACCAGCTTTTAAACCACTCAAAGCCAACCCAGCCAGCCGGTAATAGCAGAATAAAATCAGCGCCCATCAGGCGGTTACGTTGCAGGGATTTCAGGAGATACCCCAGCAGCGCCGGCAGTAAGGCCAGAAACGCGACAAAGCCGACTGTCAAGCCACCGGCCAACGGCCAGCTGGCCTGACCAAACTCATGGATGGCAACATAAACCCAGGAAACACCGACGCCAAACATGCCGAGGCCAAACAGCCAGCCGCGTTTGAAAGCCTGATTGGGGCTGACATCTCGCCAACTGGCAAACAATAAAATTAAACTGATAATCGCCAGTGGATACCAATAAAACGGCGCAAATGCCAACGGCAATACAGCACCACCCAGCAAGGCCAGCCAGGTCCCTGCCTGCCCGCGCCAGCCTTTGCGACGATCACTGAACATTATTCGATTTCCGTTTCGCTTTCCGGTGCCTCAGGCAATACCACCATGCGCATAAGGTGCACGCGGCGATTATCGGCCCGCAAAATAGTGAACTCAAAGCCATTGATAGTGATTTGTTCGCCACGCCCCGGTAAATGGCCAAATTGATTAACGACATGGCCACCAACAGTATCAAAATCGTCGTCGCTCCAGTCCGCTTCAAAAAACTCGTTAAAGTCCTCGACCGGGGTCAGTGCCTTGACGGTGTAGGTGTTTTCATCGCGCTGCAAAATGGGCGCATCATCGTCGATATCATGCTCATCTTCGATTTCACCAACGATTTGTTCCAAGACATTCTCAATGGTGACAATACCGGCAACACCGCCATACTCATCAACCACTATCGCCATATGATTGCGGCGGGCGCGAAACTCACGAAGCAGGACATTAAGCCGTTTACTTTCCGGAATAAATACCGCTGGGCGCAGCAGTTCACGTAAATCAAATTTGAATTCACCCGCCGTCACGACTGCTGTCAGTAAATCCTTGGCCAGCAAAATACCGATGACGTCATCACGGTCATCATCAATGACCGGAAACCGAGAGTGGGATGTTTCGGTTACCAGTTTCAGTGTTTCTTCAGCTGCCGCATCGCGGGATACCATCACCACTTGCGAACGCGGGATCATGATATCGCGTGCCTGCATTTGTGAGACGCTCAGTGCGCCTTCGACAATTGACAAAGCTTCGGCATCAAGAATATGACGCTCTGAAGCGCTGCGGATTAATTCGATCAGTTGCTCCTGATCTTTGGGCTCTAAGAATAAATTACTCAGTCGCTTGACCCAGGACTGCGGGTTACTGGAGCGACTCGGTCGACCCTCGTTCATGGTGATACCCTCGATTCGAGATAGGGGTTTTCAATATTAAACTGGCGCAAAATGTTAATTTCCTTCGCTTCCATTTGCGTCGCGTCATCATCGTTGATGTGATCGTAGCCAAGCAAATGCAGACAACCGTGCACTGTTAAATGTGCCCAATGTTGCGGTTCTGGCTTGCCCTGCTGGACTGCTTCGCGCGCTACCACTGACGCACAAATCACTAAATCACCCAGCAGTTTTGGCTGCAACGGCACCGGTGATTCAAACGGAAAAGACAATACGTTGGTGGGTTTGTCTTTACCCCGATAATCACGATTTAACTGCTGACTTTCATCGGTATCAACAATGCGAATACTTAACTCGCAATCTTCACCCAATTCCTGCAGAGCAGCCTCAGCCCAGCTTTGGAACTGCGACACGTCGGGATGTTGCGTATCGACCGCCTGCTGCAGATCAATGAGCACGTTCACTATTTCCGTTCAGCCTTATCGTAAGCAAGAATCACTTTTTGCACCAGTGAATGGCGAACCACATCTTTCGCTTGAAAAAAGGTAAAACCAATGCCTTCAACACCTTTGAGCACTTCAATGGCATGGCGTAAACCACTGCGTTGTGCAGACGGTAAATCAACCTGAGTAATATCACCTGTGATCACCGCCGTCGAGTTATAACCGAGACGGGTCAAAAACATTTTCATTTGTTCGGTGGTCGTGTTTTGCGCTTCATCGAGAATAATAAAGGCTTCATTAAGCGTTCGGCCACGCATGTACGCCAGTGGTGCAACTTCAATGACATTCCGCTCTATCAGCTTGGCGACTTTCTCAAAACCCAGCATTTCATAAAGCGCATCAAATAAAGGTCGCAAATAGGGATCCACTTTTTGCGCCAAATCGCCGGGTAAAAAGCCAAGCCGTTCGCCAGCTTCCACTGCTGGCCGCACCAGCACAATACGCCGGGCAAAATCCCGTTCCAACGCTTCAACAGCGCAGGCCACTGCTAAATAGGTTTTGCCGGTACCCGCCGGGCCAACACCAAAATTAATATCGTGGGTCATAATACGGCGCAAATATTCTTGCTGATTATCACCACGGGCTTTGACCAGACCTCGTTTGGTTTTGATGGTGACTTCTTTTTCAGCCTCAAAACTGCTGGTATCGGTACCACCCACTTCGCGAATTGCTAAATGCACCTGCTCCGGTGCCAATACTGTTTGCGCGGTTTCCGCATATAAACTATGAAGTACATCCTGGACATCGCTGAGCTTGTCGGGATGACCGATGATTTGGAATTTAATGCCGCGGTTATTGATTTCCACGCCAAAACCCCGCTCCATCATCCGTAAATGCTCGTCGAGATGACCGCAGAGGTTGGCTAGGCGAGGATTATCCGCGGGGCTGAGTTCAAAACTGATGCTATCGACTGACGCAGTGGTTTGGGTCACAAAGGAGTTCCGTGAATGGCTTAAAGAATAACGCTATCAGCAAGCAGTTCTGCTCGCAAGGAGTTACTGTGCGCTTCGGTAATACGAACATCGACAAACTTGCCGATAAGGCTGTCATCACCAGGAAAATTGGCCACCCGGTTATTTTCAGTACGGCCAGCCAGTTCACCGTCATAACGATGCGCCGTACGCTCAACCAGAACCCGCTGCACCGTGCCGACCATAGCATTACTGATGTCCATTTCAAGTTCACGCAACCGGTCCTGCATGATCTGCAGCCGCTGTTTTTTGACATCATCGCTGACATCATCATTAAACATCGCCGCCGGCGTACCGGGACGAGCGCTATAGATAAAGCTAAAGGAATGATCAAAACCAATTTGGTTAATCAGTTCCATGGTGTCATTAAAATCCTGCTCGGTCTCATTGGGAAAGCCAATAATAAAATCACTGGACATGCTCAAATTCGGGCGGATTTTTTTCAGACGTTCAATTTTATCGACATATTGAGCAACGCTATGGCCGCGCTTCATCATCGCCAGAATGCGGTTAGAACCGGACTGTACCGGCAAATGTAAATGGTTAACCAGTTCCGGCACTTCGGCAAATGCCTGCATTAATGAGTCAGAAAACTCCACTGGATGCGAGGTGGTAAAACGGATGCGTTCAATGCCATCAATCGCCGCCACATAATGAATTAGCAGCGCCAAATCGGCGGTTTCGTCACCTTCGATAATGCCCTGATAAGCATTGACATTCTGGCCGAGTAAATTAACTTCCCGAACGCCCTGTGCCGCCAGCTGGCGGATCTCGCGCAAAATACCGCCGACCGGCCGGCTGACCTCTTCACCACGGGTGTAAGGCACCACACCGAAAGTACAGTATTTGCTGCAGCCTTCCATAATCGATACAAACGCAGTCGGGCCATCAGCGCGCGGCGCAGGTAAATGATCGAATTTTTCGATTTCCGGAAACGAGATATCAATTTCGGGTTTATTGTTTTTGCGGACTTCGTTGAGCATGTCCGGAAGGCGGTGCAGGGTTTGCGGGCCAAAAACCAAATCAACCCAAGGCGCACGTTTACGGATCGCCTCACCTTCCTGACTGGCTACGCAGCCACCTACACCAATGATCAAATGAGGTTTTTTATCTTTCCAACGTTTCCAGCGGCCGAGTTGATGGAAGACTTTTTCTTGGGCTTTTTCGCGAATTGAGCAGGTATTAAGCAACAACACGTCAGCATCTTCGGCAATCTCAGTAGGCTCCAGTTGATGTGACGCACCCAACACTTCGGCCATTTTGTTCGAGTCATACTCGTTCATCTGGCAGCCAAAGGTTCTGATAAAAAGTTTTCCGGCCATAAAATCTTTGATTTGCAAAGGGCCGTAAGGATACGCTTTTTAGGTTGATTAGTACAGACAAGTGGTTGTTTTTTCAGGTGCAAAAACTGAATATTGCTGACTTTAAAGATTTTTGATTTATCTGGCGCTGGCGAAGTTTAAATGTTGCCTGACAGACTGTCAGCATATCAACTAAATAGCTTAATAAGGTGTGTGTTGATTTGTTTTGATACAGGTTAATGCGCTTAACGCGTTAGCAGTCATTAATAGATTTATTGAGTGAGCTGATATCTCGTTGCGCAAGGCTTAATTCATATTGCCTGAAATCCACATCAAAAGTTCAGAGGAACCAGCCCAAAGAATTCAAAGGACAAAAATTATGCACGTTACTTCAGAAGCCGCCAAAAAAGCTATCGATGGCGCACTTAAAAAAGCAGAGCAAACTGATACCCGTATGTGTATTGCCGTGGTTGATTCTGGCGGCGCACTTAAAGCCTTCTATCGTATGGATGATGCTTGGGTAGGCAGTATTGATATTGCTATCAAAAAAGCTCGAACTGCCGTCTATTTCGGCATGCCCAGCGGTGAAATTGGTCAGCTGTCTCAACCCGGCCAGCCTTTATTTGGTATCGAACACTCAAATGATGGCATGATTACCTTTCCGGGTGGGGTGCCGATTGTAGATGATGAGGGGTTTATGACCGGTGCTGTAGGGGTCAGTGGTAGCTCCGTTGAAAATGATGATCTGGTTGCCCGCGCCGGTGTAGAGACCATTGGTGTATGTGATCTACCTGACCACCCTTGGAGAACATAAATAATAATTAAAAGGATAAGCTCATGGGCAACAACAAAGTTCTGGGTATCGCTCTATTAGTCATTGGCGTCATTTTATTGGTTTTTGGCTATAACGCTTCACAATCACTTGGGGAGCAAATGGCTGAAAGCTTCACCGGCAGATTCAGCGACCAAACAATGTGGTACATCATTGCTGGTGCCGTGTCGGTTGTCGTCGGTGCAGTACTAACACTACGAAAATAGCATCCATCGACTGTATTAACAAAAAGTAAATTCGGCGAGCTGTTATCATATAAAACCGAATCTGCTAATTCACAGAAAAAGCCTCCTTTAAGGGGGCTTTTTTATCTCCAGAGAAAATACCATGACTGAAACAACGTTTATCAAAGGCAAAGACAGCGATCTGGAAACCAGTATCGCGACCATGCAAGCCAAATTAAAATCATTTGGTTTTGATATTGAAGAAGCCTCCTGGCTGAACCCGGTCAGCAATGTTTATTCTGTGCATATCCGAGACAAAACTTGTCCACTGATGTTTACCAACGGCAAAGGCAGTAGTGAAAAAGCCTGTCTGGCCAGCGCATTGGGCGAATATTTTGAACGCCTCAGCTGCAATTATTTTTTCGCGGATTTTTATCTGGGCGAGCGGCACAGCAACAACGAGTTTGTCCATTACCCAAATGAACGTTGGTTTGCTATTGATGGCGATACCATGCCGGCAGATTTGATGGATGAAAGTCTTTGGCGATATTTTGATCCAGACAATGAACTGACGCCGGACATGCTGTTTGATACCAATTCCGGTGATGGTTCGCGGGGTATTTGCGCGGTGCCTTACCAGCGTCTGCGCGATGGTGAAACGCGGTTTATCCCGATTAATATTATCGGCAATATTTATGTCAGCAATGGCATGTCGGCAGGTAATACCCAGAATGAGGCGCGGGTGCAGGGTTTATCTGAGGTATTTGAGCGTTATGTAAAAAATAAAATCATCGCCGAAGGGCTGTGCCTGCCTGAAGTACCCGGCGAAGTACTGAATCGTTATCCAAAAATCCAGCAAGCCTTACAGGAATTGCGTGATCATGGATATCACCTGCGCATTGCCGACGCCTCATTAGGCGGTCAATTTCCAGTGATGTCGGTGACGCTTATCAATCCTAAAGACGGATCCGTATTTGCCTCATTTGGCGCACATCCCAGTTTTGAAGTGGCACTGGAACGCACTGTCACTGAATTACTGCAGGGCCGAGGTATGGATCAGCTGGACGTATTTCACCCAGCCACTTTTGATTTTGAAGAAGTCGCCTCACCCGCCAATCTGGAAATGCATTTTATTGATTCTAGCGGTTATATTTCCAATGACTTCTTCCGTGAAACACCCGACTATGATTTCGCCGACTGGGATTTTGATAACGCCACGGCCGATGAATTCAAATTCCTGACCGATAAAATCCACAGTTTGGGTTTCGATATTTACATCGCGGACTACCATCATCTTGATGTTTATGCCTGCCGGATTCTGGTGCCAGGCATGTCGGATATTTATCCGGTGGATGAACTGGTCTGGGAAAACAATAATGAAGGTGCGCTGTTTCGCGAGGACTTCCTGACCCTGAAAGATGGTGATATCGGGCAATGGGAGGATATCCTGGATCGCCTCGATGAAGGCGGTTATAACGATCAAACGCCGGTAGCACCGTTTATCGGACTGGCCCCGGACCCCGGCACTTTATGGGCTGACATACGGCTGGGTGAACTTAAAGCGATGCTGTATCTGGCCCTGGAAGATGAGGAAGCCATTGACTGGATTGACTGGTGTCTGGCCTTGGATCAGGCAAACGAACAAACCATTCTCCATTACCGATGCTTAAAAGCACTGTTGGAAATCAAATGGGATGAAGAACGCGATTATGCGCAATACACAAAAGGACTGGCTTTAATGTACGGCCAGCAAAATGTAGACGACAGCCTTCGGATTGTCGAAGGCGAAATGCTGTTTCACAACCTGCATTGTCCGGGGCTTAGCCTGGAAGGTTTTGTACGGCATAATGCTTTACTGGCGGGCTATGAAAAGCTCCAGCAAGCCAAGCGAACAAACTGGAAGTAGGCTTTTTCAAAGCAATGGCGCCATTCCCTTGCGGGAAAAATGGCGCCAGTTTAATTAATAATCAGCTTATGTTTTAGCGGCTTCGGTTTCATCGTCAAAAAATTCGACCCTGCCATCATCCAAGTCATAGCGTGCACCGACAATTTTGAGCTTGCCGGACGCCAACGGGTCAAGCAGCACCGGTTCAGAATTTTTCAAGCGTGACACCACCCGGCTTACGTTGAAACGTACAGCAGCATCGAGTAATGCTTCATGACCAACCCCACTGTCGGTAGCACTTTTCGCCTGCAATACTGCCGGAATAATCGGCTCGATCATTTGCCCTAAACTGCCCGGAAAAACCGCGTTATTTTGCACCACATCAAGTGCCGCATCGACCGCACCGCAGCGTTCGTGACCCATTACCACAATCAATGACACATTCAATACGGCGACCGCATACTCGATACTGCCTAATGCCACATTATCCACGGTATTACCGGCATTACGTACAATAAAAAGCTCACCCAGACCGCGGCCAAACAGTAACTCCGGCGGTACCCGGCTGTCAGAACAGGACACTAAAATGGCAAAAGGTGACTGACTTCTGGCCAGTTCCAATCGACGTTCCTGAGTCAGCGCTGACGTAGTGCCGGAGACACGGGAATCATTCAGAAATTTTTCATTACCTTCCTTCAACATTTTTAATGCTTCGTCAGGTGAAATAGTATTTTTGGGCACGGCATCCGCAGCAAAAGCCTGCGGCAAGAAAACACCACCGGCGACACCGATTGCACTACCCGCTGCGCCTCGGAAAAAATCTCGTCTGGATAAACTCTTTTTTTGCATTTGTCCTTCTCCTAAAAAAACACCTTCAGCCTCTTCACAATACAGCTGACCGTATTTAATTAGAAAATGTCCTCAATTACAGATAAACAATGCTATTGACGTTATTATTTGTCCCAAATCAGATCTGCATCAGCTGCCATCGCAGCTTTAATAATCCGCTGCCCCCGGCAATTGGTCTTTTAAATAAGCTGACAATGCCGACACAAACCAGTAACACTGGTACAAAATTGACAATAAGCAAGGTAAAAAATATACCGCATTCCTGAATGGCGTCAGTTGGACTTATCAGCTAAAACCACTTTAATTAACGGTTTTGCTGCTTTCGTATTGTGGATTTTGTAACTGTGGGTCACCTGCCGGTAAACATTTAAAGGTGACATCATAAAAATAACGCACCTTATGACGTTTACGCAGCTGCGTGACCAGCACTTTCTGTCCTAATTCATCACAATGCGCTTCAGCCTGACCTAGCGCCAGCCCCTTAGTTTCGGAATCATTTAGACCATCACTGCTGACCGAAAAAGTATTACCGCCAATGTTGTTAACGCCGGAGGTTTTTAAACCGCAGCCAAACAAGATCATAGACATCAGTGTGAACAACCAGAATAACTTTTGCATAATCAATTCCTGAAAGTTTGGTTAATTTTAGTTTACGAATCCCACATCACATCAGCATTATGTGCTATTGCAGCCTTCAACAAGCCAATTAAGGGCAACGCCCGCTGTGACAGGCCAGGTTTAAATTCCGCATCGGGATCAGGTTGTTGCTCAGCGGCTTTACTCTCGGCAACCGCTTGCTCCAACCTTGCCAATGCTGCTGGCAAATCCTCAGGATTAAAGGCACTGGGTACGGTGCCACTATGGCCCATAATTTTTAACATTTGCTGAGCAACATCGCCAAACATCGTGATATCGGCATGGGCCGGCGAACTGAAGGTAACTATCATGATCATTCCCCTAACAAGCAATATTCCATAGTAAACGCATTGGGCAAATCAGTGGTTTTATTTTACAACCCGCTTGCGGTACAGAAAGCTAAGTGTGCAAACGTACTGAATTACAACTCCCGATCCCCTAACTTGTTAATCAGGTCTTTTCGGTGGTTAGCTGTAAATCTATGAAAACTCATTTAGCGACATCATCTGTATATTGATAGCGTGATGCTAAATGGCGATACAACATTTGCTACTGACGCAAGAAGACTTGTAACACTTAACGTTTTTTATCACTCATTTTTTTGGAATATTGCTATGAATAATATTGTTTATATCGTCGGCGCCATCGTCATTGTGCTGTTCATACTGTCATTTCTGGGATTACGTTAAATATTGACGTTATTTTGCCAATAATTTCAACGAATGAATGATGGCCTCTTGCCATGCTTGATTGTGGATAGTCTGGAAATTGAAAATACAGATTACAAGGCACTGTGATTCAGAGCTTGCTCGCTTTACATCAATGCACAAAGCATTGTAAAAATCAGCGGCCGCCGAATCATTTGATGTTAATGGCACGGCATAGTTTTATTCAAAATCAGGCGCTGCTGAATTTGGCAATATCGCCCTAAGCTGGTGCGGAGGCCTGCAAAGCAAAAGCCTGGCCTGAGCTTTTGCAGGTTTTCCGACCGTGATTAACTGCCGACCAGCTTTTCTGCTTTCTCTACCGACTTGTGGCGAATATCCTCACCTTCAACCATAAAAATGACATGCTCAGCCACGTTGCAGGCATGATCGCCTACCCGTTCCAGTGCCCGCAATACCCACATAACGGACATACAACGAGAAATATTACGGGTATCTTCCATCATGAAGGTCAACAGTGTGCGGGTAGCAGCCTTGTATTCTTCATCAACTATTTTATCTTCTTTCATGACCCGCAGCGCCTGCTCCGAATCCAGCCGAGCAAAGGCATCCAGTGCATCGTGAAGCATCTCCAGTACGTGGCTGGAAATGTGGCGTACTTCAACGTAACCACTGGGCGCCTGACCTTCCTCGGATAAGGCCATGGCGAACTTGGCAATTTTCTTGGCTTCGTCACCGACCCGCTCTAAATCCGCAACCATTTTAATGACAGCAATTACCAGACGAAGGTCTTTGGCGGCAGGTTGACGACGGGCAATTATCCGCGTGGCCTCTTCATCCAGCTCTAGCTCCAGTTTGTCGACTGTTTTGTCTCTGGTTCGCACCTCATCAGCCAATTGACTATCACTCTCTATCAACGCAGTAACTGCATTAGCGAGCTGTTCTTCAACCATATATCCCATTTTAAGGAAATCGGCGCTCAGGGCTGCGAGATCGTCATTATATTTATGGGAGATGTGATCGCCGTAGACACCATCGTTATCATTCTTCATAGCAAAATTCTCCTGCGGCAGTTCAACGTGAGGCTTAGCCGAAACGTCCGGTAATATATGATTCGGTTAGCTTATGCTCCGGAGCCGTAAAAACCTTGTTGGTCTCATTCACTTCAACCAGATGGCCCATATGGAAATAGGCAGTCCGGTTAGATACCCGGGCGGCTTGTTGCATCGAGTGCGTAACGATAATAATGGTGTAACTTTCTGACAGTTCCGAAATCAGCTCCTCAATCCGCGCCGTAGCAATCGGGTCAAGCGCTGAACAAGGCTCATCCATCAACACCACTTCAGGACTGACGGCAATCGCCCGTGCGATACACAAACGCTGTTGCTGACCACCCGACATTCCGGTTGCGATGGAATGTAAACGATCCTTTACCTCATTCCAGAGCCCTGCTTTACGCAGGCTTTCTTCAACAATGTCATCGAGATCAGATTTACGATTAGCCAGACCGTGAATGCGCGGACCATAAGCCACATTGTCATAGATAGATTTGGGAAATGGGTTTGGCTTCTGGAAGACCATACCTACCCGGGCCCGGAGTTCGACTACATCTTTTTTAGAGTGGTAAATGTTTTCATCATCGAGCAAAATATCACCCTTGATTCGACAAATATCGATACTGTCGTTCATCCGGTTAAGGCATCGTAAAAAAGTTGATTTACCGCAACCCGATGGACCGATAAATGAAATCACCTGATTACGAGCGATATCAAGACTGACGTCTTTGATAGCGCGATCATTTCCGTAAAAAACCTCGACGTTACGTAGTTTATATTTCGGATCATTGACGTATGGTTTACCGACGGTTTTACCCTCTTCGATCGGCGCCGACTGGGCATTGGTTGCATCTTCGATAGGATCTTTCATAGCCATAACCTTCTCTTCTGATCGTCCAGCTTCACTGACAATATTGTCGTTAGCATTCATAAACTTCTCCTTTACCAACGGCGTTCAAGGCGCTTACGCAGCCAGATGGCCAATGCATTCATACCCAATAAGAAGGCCAGCAATACCATGATCGCCGCAGACGCACGCTCAATAAATGCCAGCTCGGGGCTGCCTGCCCACAGGAAAATCTGTACTGGCAATACAGTGGCGGCATCAAAGAACCCATCAGGTATTTCGACAATGAAGGCCACCATACCTATCAACAGTAATGGTGCTGTTTCACCCAGTGCTTGTGCCATACCGATGATTGAACCGGTTAGCATACCGGGCATCGCCAATGGTAAAACATGATGTAACACGACTTGCATTTTTGAAGCGCCAATACCTTCAGCAGCTTCACGTATCGATGGTGGCACACTCTTAATGGCGGCACGGCTGGAGATAATAATGGTTGGCAACGTCATTAATGTGAGTACTAAACCGCCAACAAACGGCACTGAGCGAGGCAAGCCAAATAGATTGATAAATACTGCCAAACCCAGCAAACCAAAAATAATGGACGGTACTGCCGCCAGGTTATTGATGTTCACCTCAATAAAGTCAGTAAATTTGTTCTTGGGTGCAAATTCCTCTAAATAAATCGCAGCGGCAACACCGATGGGAAACGACAACACTAGCGTGATAAACATCACTAACAACGAGCCCACAATAGCACTCAGTACACCGGCTTTCGCTGGATCACGTGAGTCACCGCTGGTGAAAAACACATCGTTAAAGCGAGTTTCAACGATGCCTCTTTCCAGTAACTCATCAACCCATTGCTGCTGCTGCTCATTCAACTTAATCGAATAGGCATCATTACCTTTGTGTTTGTTATAAACATCCACATTACTGTGCGCCAAAAAGGTAATGGTCTGAGTCGTCCCCATCCATTCCGGATTGGCAATCAAAACATCACGCAGCTCGTTCGATGCATACGGATTAATAAGTCCACGCAGTTTATCCCGATCTTCTACCGTCGCTTCCGGCAACGTTTTTGCGAGACTTTGTATCAACGGCTCGACAAAATCGGCCATGTGAATTTCGTCAGGATTGGTCGGATCCTCAAGGAACATGATCTTGCCGTCCAACTTGACTTCTAAGGTAATGGTTGTCTTTAAAAACCCGGAATAGCCTTTACTGATTATGTCAGCAAAAAGAATAAACAATGATGCAAGGGCTATACAGATAGCGACAATACCGTAGGCACGAAAGCGCCGCTCTTTCCGATAACGTGTTTTCAACGAGCGATGGACAATGTCTGCCTGTTGTTTAGGATCAATCATATTGTTCTCTATATTTACGAACGATCTTAAGGGCAACCACGTTAAGGAGCAGGGTCACAATAAATAGCATTGCACCCAACGCAAACGCAGCCAGTGTTTTCGGACTATCAAATTCCTGGTCACCTATCAGCAAGGTCACAATCTGTACTGTAACGGTGGTGACCGACTGCAATGGATTAGCGGTGAGGTTGGCTGCAAGGCCCGCGGCCATCACAACGATCATGGTCTCGCCGATAGCCCTCGAAGCGGCTAACAGAATCCCGCCCATAATGCCGGGTAAGGCAGCCGGAAAAATGACTTTTTTCATGGTTTCGGATTGCGTCGCACCCAAAGCCAGTGAGCCATCACGCAAATTCTGTGGCACGGCATTTATAACATCATCAGACAGTGAGGAAACAAAAGGAATAATCATGATCCCCATGACTAAACCGGCAGCCAAAGCGCTCTGTGAAGATGCTTCCAAGCCAAGTGTTTGGGCTAATTCCTCGATAAATGGGGCAACCGTTAATGCTGCGAAAAAACCGTATACCACTGTCGGTACACCGGCCAACAATTCCATTAAAGGCTTCACCACGCTGCGAACATGTTTGTTGGCATATTCAGATAAATAAATGGCAGAAAATAGCCCAACTGGCACGGCCACCAGCAATGCAATCGCAGAAATCAGCAAGGTACCGGTAAATAGCGGGATCATGCCAAAGGCACCATTAGAACCAACTTGATCGGCTCTTATCGCTATTTGTGGACTCCAACTGGTACCGAAAAAGAATTCAGTGAATGGCACCATGCCAAAAAAGCGAACCGTTTCAAAAAACACCGAAAAAACAATGCCCACGGTTGTTAATATCGCTAACGCTGCACTAGAAAAAAAGAACCAGCGCAAAATATTTTCTACCTGCAATCTGGCATTGAGCTTGGGCTCTATTCGATACCAGCCGACAAATCCAGCCAGAAAAGTAATAGAGAGCACCAGCAGTGTCATATAGTTGTTACTGCTTTGCTCTAATTGGGTCAGTAAATTTGCCGCATTGGCAATCGGCTCTTCAACCGAGTTCATGGACAATGCGCCACTGGCGACATTGCTGATTTTGGACATCAGCAGGCTGGCTTCACCGAGCGATGCAGGAACAATATCAGGTGCTAATGACCCAAGAATCAACATCTGTATGACTTGATTTTCAAATGATGCCCAGAGCACCAAAACGAGTAATGCCGGAATACCGCACCACATTGCGGCACGCACAGCATAATATCCGGGAAGAGATTTGAGGTGGCGAATGCCGCCGAGCGGTCTGGCAAGCGCCTTAGACCGGAAATAACCCAGCACATAAGCCGTAATAATAAGCGCTGCGGTTAAAAAGAACAGATTAGCGGGTTGCATGCTATTTCCTATCTGCGACTACGGGGATCTTGGCGAAGTTTACGCTAGCAGAACAATATTTTCACTTTGTCTACTTTTTAAAACAAAAAAAGGATGCGACCCTTTTAAATGAATCGCACCCTTTTTCAAACCACTGATCTTTATAACTATTTAAGATCACTTACTGACATGTTAGGCATTTCTTTTAACTGTTTTTGCAGTGCCATCAATGCTTCACGAGTAGGCACAATCAGGCCGACATCTTTCAGGTAGCCATTCGGGCCCATTGCAGCTGGGCTGACAAACTCACCGGCATATTCAGCGATACCTGGCACCACACCAATATGTGCTTTCTTAACATAGAAGAACAAAGAGCGGGCAACTGGGTATTTGTCTTGTGCAATGAGCTCAGCATGTGGCTCAACACCATCTAACTTGGCAGCTTGCAGACGATCGGCATTTTCTTCCAAAAAGCTATAACCAAATACACCGAGCATATCTTTATCACCAACCAGTTTTTGCACGATCAGGTTGTCGTTTTCACCAGCTTCGATGAACGCGCCATCTTCACGAATGCTTTCACAGATTGCAGCGTGCTCATCTTCACTCAGTGCTGCAGCTTCTGGCAGCGTGTCACAGCCAGCAGCTAAAGCCAATTCATTGAAAGAGTCACGGGTACCTGATGTTGGGGGTGGCCCCATGACTTTGATAGCTTTGTTTGGCAAGCTGGCGTCAACATCGCTCCAGTTTTTGTAAGGATTCATAACCCATTTGCCATCAACTGGCACTTTCTCGCCCAACGCCAGGAACAATTGTTGCAGCGTCAGATCCATCGGTGCTGCATCTTTAGAGCTGGCGATGACGATACCGTCAGAACCAATGCGGAATTCAGTAAATTCTTCAACACCGTTGCTTTTGCAAAGCTCAATTTCAGAGGCTTTAATACGACGTGAGGCGTTGGTGATATCAGGATGATTAGTACCAATACCCTGACAGAAAATTTGCAGACCACCACCTGAACCTGTCGATTCAATTTTAGGCGCTGGGAAGCTGCCACGGGCGCCGAAACGTTCTGCAACAACTGTTGCGAACGGATAAACAGTTGAAGAACCTACAATGTTGATGGTATCGCGGGCCATTGCCGGTGCAGAAATAGCAGCAAGGCTACTTGCAAGGGCAATTGATGTTAGGACTGTTTTCAGTTTAATCACCGTGGAACTCCTTCATTTGCATGAATTGTATAAACAATGTTTAGTGCTGAGCGCCTTGAATTATCAGCCTTGGCTGGACAAATCCTGACATTCAGTCGGACCGGCACAAGTGAGCCGATGTGAGGAGAGTAAAGGTTGAATATGACAACTTTGTGACATGCCTCTAAATTTCATGAAGTTTTACAACCCTTAACATAATTCAACTCGCCGGCTGGCATGTTGCCTTGCCTCCTTTCGATAGCAAATAAAGACCGTTATTGCTGCTTTTATCATCAATATGCTTTGAATTTTTAAGCGGGTTATCGTTAAATTGATAAACCAAATGACATCGCAGGGAGCGAATCATGGCAATCAAGGACTGGCCGGCAGATGATCGGCCGCGTGAAAAACTGCTGCAATCTGGCGCGGCAGTATTATCGGATGCCGAACTGCTGGCTATCTTTCTCCGCACCGGTGTCACCGGCATGTCGGCAGTGGATCTAGCCCGCAAGCTGCTGGCTGACTTTGGCAGTTTGCGGGCCTTGCTGGAGGCCGGTAAGACAACCTTTTGTCAGCAGCATGGTTTAGGCCCTGCGAAATTTGTGCAATTGCAGGCCGTGCTGGAGATGAGCCGCCGGCATCTGGAGTCGACTTTAAGTCGCGGTAATGCCTTTACCGATGCCGCCACTACCCGCAGTTATTTGCAACGCCAGTTACGGCATTTTGATCATGAAGTATTTGCCTGTCTGTTTCTCGATACCCGGCATCGGCTGATTAGTTTTGAGCCATTATTTCGTGGCACTATCGATGGTGCCAATGTTTATCCGCGTGAAGTAGTCAAGCAGGCTTTGAAACATAATGCAGCAGCGGTCATTTTTGCCCACAACCACCCTTCCGGCGTCGCCGAACCCAGTCAGGCGGATATCCAAATTACCCGGCGTTTAAGGAATGCGCTGGAATTAGTGGATATCCGCGTGCTGGATCATATTATCGTCGGCGATGCTGACACCTGTTCACTGGCACAACAGGGTGAGCTTTAGTCAGCATCGAATGGTTTGTCATCAAAGTGTTTATCACCACTGAACATCGCTGAGATCAGACCACTCCGCTCACGACTTTCAGCCAGCACGACCGCGATAATATGAATCACCACTGACAAAGCCAATAAATAAAACAAGTAGGTATGCAACGTCCGGTAGGGTTTACGAAAATCGCGCATTTCTTTGTAAGCCACCGGGTCAATATTGGTTTTGTCGTAGGGTTTAATCTGATCCAGTTTGGTTTTATCGGCAGCCACCCATTGTTTCATCTGGCTGCCAAATGGCGCTGCGTAAATATCAGTGCTGGCCAGTACCAGACCGGTGGTTCCTTGCGCCGTCATTAAAATCAGCATGACCATAACACTCCAGCGGGCCAGCGGATTATGGCCAAGGAATTTAACGTGTTGTTCATTTTTACGAGCCTGCAAAAAAGCGTTCATCTGCGCTTTATAGACTTTACCAAATGGCAAAATCGCCCCCCAGCGGGCAAAACGGTTACCGGCAAAGGCCCAGACAAACCGCCACAACAAATTGATTACAAAAACATATCCGGCCCAGCTGTGCGCCGTTTTTAAGACAATCTTACCGTTATCAGTAACACCAATGGGATCGCTGAACATCATTACCAGGCCAATCGCCGTCAGGACGATAAACGACAACACCGCCACCCAGTGAAAAATACGGGTACTAAGGTCCCAGACTGG
>JBFJJO010000001.1:0-56759 GCA_041612215.1 Methylophaga sp. | reverse complement strand
TGGTATCGATGGTGATCACGCTGATTTTGTTATTTATTGTCTTGCATATGGTGCAGATGTGGTCATTTGGTGGGGCTGATATTTATCATCAGACGCAGCAGTTATTTGCCAGTGGCTGGCAACTATATATCTATCTTGCCGGCCTCGTTTTAATGGCTTTGCATCTTTGGCATTCATTACCAAATGTTTTACAAACACTGGGTAAAACCTCAAAACAATATCTCTGGTTCAGTACGGCGCTGGTGGCACTGTTAACTGCCGGCTTTGCTGTGGTGCCGGTGTTGGCCTACTGGAGCGCGCCATGAGCGATGAAATCCAACTGGATGGTCAATGTCCCAAAGGGCCTTTGGATCAGCGCTGGACGCAGCATAAATACAATCTTCGTATTGTCAGTCCTGCCAATCGTAAACATTATCGGGTGATCGTTGTCGGCACCGGTCTTGCCGGTGCTTCGGCTGCGGCTTCTCTTGCAGAAATGGGTTATCAGGTTAAAACGTTTTGTTATCAGGACAGCCCGCGCCGCGCTCACAGTATTGCCGCCCAGGGCGGGATTAATGCCGCCAAGAATTATCATAATGATGGTGACAGTGTCTGGCGGCTGTTTTACGACATGATTAAAGGCGGCGATTTCCGGGCGCGTGAATCGAATGTATTCCGACTGGCTGAATTGAGTACGTCGATTATCGACCAGGCAGTGGCACAAGGTGTGCCATTTGCCCGAGAATATAGCGGTTATCTGGCGAATAGGTCTTTTGGTGGTGCGCAGGTTTCACGAACATTTTATGCCCGAGGCCAAACCGGTCAGCAATTATTACTCGGTGCTTATCAGGCGATGAGCCGGCAAATTGCCGAAAAGCATATCGAGCATTTTTCACGCACCGAAATGCAGGATTTGATTTTAATTGATGGTCAGGCCAAAGGCATTATTGCCCGCGATTTACTGACCGGGGAACTGACCGCGCATCTGGCTGATTGTGTGCTGCTGTGTACCGGTGGTTATGGTAATGCCTACTATTTATCGACCAATGCCAAGGGCTGCAATACCTCGGCGATCTGGCGGGCCCATAAACACGGTGCCTTGTTTGCCAATCCCAGTTTTACGCAAATCCACCCCACCTGCATTCCACAACACGGTGAGTTGCAATCAAAACTGACCTTGATGAGTGAATCACTGCGTAACGACGGCCGCATCTGGGCACCGAAAAATCCAGCCGATTGTGATCGTGACCCCCGGGATATTCTGGAGCTGGATCGCGATTATTTTCTGGAACGCATGTATCCGGCATTCGGTAATCTGGTGCCAAGGGATATTGCTTCGCGGGCAGTTAAACATATCTGCGATGAAGGTCGCGGTGTTGGCCATGAAATCAATGGTCAGAAACTGGGCGTCTACCTGGACTTTACCGACGCAATAAAAGAGCAGGGCAGTGAAGCGATTAAAGAGAAATACGGCAATCTGTTTGATATGTATCAGCGAATTACCGCTGAAGATCCAACGCAGGTGCCGATGCGTATTTACCCAGCCGTGCATTACACCATGGGCGGCCTGTGGGTCGATTACAACCTGATGACCAGTGTTGAAGGCCTGTTTGCCGGTGGCGAAGCTAATTTTTCAGATCATGGTGCCAATCGGCTGGGGGCCAGCGCTCTGATGCAGGGGCTCGCCGATGGCTATTTTATCTTGCCGGCGACGGTGTCAGATTATTTAGCACGTCAAAAGCCGCTGGCGGATGCGGATTATCCTGAGGTGGCGCAAGCCATGGCTGAATCCTCAGCCCGGCTGGATTTATTACTCAATGCGCCGGAACCGAAACACACTCCTGATTATTTCCATCGTCAAGTGGGCCAGCTGTTGTGGGATAACTACGGTATGGCGCGAAACGCTGAGGCGCTGCAAAATGCGCTAGGTGACATTAAAACGCTGCGCCAGCAATTCTGGCGTGAAGTCAAAGTCACAGGCAGTGACAAACAATTCAATCAGACTTTGGAGCGGGCCGGCCGAGTGGCCGATTTTATGGAATTGGCGGAGCTGATGTGTCTGGATGCTTTGCAGCGTGAAGAATCCTGTGGATGTCATGCCCGGGTGGAACATTTGACGCCTACCGGCGAAGTACAACGCCGCGATATTGATTTTTCTTATGTTTCAGCCTGGCGCTATAGCGGCAACGTTAGCGAACCTTCTCTGGTCAAAGAACCGTTACATTTTGATTTTGTCAGTCCTGGCATACGGAATTATCAATGAATTTTATTTTGCATATCTGGCGTCAGACAAGTCCGAAGGAAACCGGTGAATTTGTTCGTTATCAATTAGATGTCGCCGAAGATTCATCGTTTCTGGAAATGCTTGATGCCCTCAATGAACAGTTAATTGAAACCGGCGAGCAACCGGTAGCGTTTGATCATGATTGTCGTGAGGGTATTTGCGGTAGCTGTAGTCTGGTCATTAATGGTGAACCACATGGCCGCCATAAAGCCACCACCACCTGCCAGCAATATATGCGCGATTACCGGGATCAGAATGAATTGTGGATTGAACCGTGGCGGGCAGCTGCGTTTCCGGTCATTAAAGATCTGGTTGTGGATCGCAGTGCTTTTGACAGGATCATTCAAGCGGGTGGTTATATTCCGGTGCGCACCGGTGCAGCGCCGGAAGCTAATACCCAACCAGTTGCCAAACAGGTGGCTGATAAAGCCTTTGATGCGGCAACCTGTATTGGTTGTGGTGCCTGTGTGGCGGTGTGTCCGAATGCTTCTGCAACTTTGTTTATTGCCGCCAAAGTCAGCCACTTATCCAGTCTGCCGCAGGGGCAGCTGGATAAAAAACGACCGGCAAAAATGCTGGCCCGGATGGAAGCAGAAGGCTTTGGCAGCTGCAGTAATTACCGTGAGTGCGAGCGGGTTTGCCCGAAACAAATCCGCACTGACACTATCAGTAAGATGAATCAGTTGTTATATCTGGGTTAAGACCTACTCGGGCTTGATGAACTTTAATGTCATGCGGTCGCTTTCGCCGATTTGACGGTAGCGTTCCTTATCAGCGTCATCGACGCGTAAGTTAGGCAGCAGGCTCCAGACTCCATTGGGATGATTGGTATCATCGGCTGGATTGGCATTGATTTCAGATTTGGCTGCCAGCACAAAACCGGCTTTTTCAGCCAATTCAATGACCAACGCTTCCGTCAGATAACCGGATTTTTTCATGGTATCCATATCGCTACCCGGTTTGGCCCGATGATCGGTAACGCCAAGAATGCCGCCGGGTTTGAGTGCTTTAAATATCGCGTCAAAGGCATTGTCAGCGACATCTGCTTGTACCCAGTTGTGCACATTACGAAAGGTCAGCACCGCATCAAGCGAATTATCGTCGGCAATGTGCCAATGACCAGGGCCAAACTCAACAATTTTCACTTGATCGAATCTGTCGGGATTTGCAGCCAACCAATCGTTATAGGATTGACGCAAATTCATTCGCCATTCCGGTCCCATATCCGCGGGAAAGCCTGCCGCAATCAATTGGCCTTTACCCTGTTTTAACCATGGCGCCAGAATTTCGGTGTACCAGCCTTTACCAGGCCAGATTTCAGCAACCTGCATATCAGCGGTGATGCCAAAAAACTGCAGGGTTGCCTGTGGATTTCGATAGTTGTCCCGGAGCGTATTTTCGCTGCTGCGGTGGTCACTGCTAATAATATCTTGCAGCGTTTCATCGGCATAACCAGCAGATGGCAATGTCATTAGTAAACTGATGCTAAGCAGTATTAATTTGAATGATTTGGTCATAATAATTTCCTGATTACAAGGCAACCTGTCCATTCCGACCAATGGTTTGTCGAATAGTTTGTGTTTTGCATTTGTCATCCGGCGGGAGAGCAGGTAGTTTTACATGATAGAGATTATTGGCCCGGTAAGTAATACGTTGTTATTCAACGTCGCTGGGCTGGCCTCAATAAGGGGAGAGTAACGCAGCAACATGAATGACCAAAAAACACCGCTTTACATCGCGTTGATCAGTGTTCATGGATTGATCCGCGGTGAAGATCTGGAACTGGGCCGTGACGCTGACACGGGTGGCCAAACATTGTACGTATTGGAATTGGCCCAGGCGTTGTCTGAGCAGCCTCAGGTCGCCAAGGTGGAATTAATTACCCGGCGTGTTCAAGATACAGCCGTTGCCGACGACTATGCGGTTGCTGAAGAAACCATCAACGACAAGTTCAATATTATTCGCATTGAGGCCGGTCCTCGGGGTTATTTGCCCAAAGAACAGTTGTGGGATCATCTCGACAGCTTTGCCGATAATCTGGTCAGCTATTTTCGTCAGCAAAGTCAATTACCAACTTTGCTGCACAGTCATTATGCTGATGCTGGCCTTGTTGGCGCGCATGTCGCCAATCAACTGGGTATTGCCCTGATTCACACCGGACACTCTTTGGGGCGGGTTAAACGCAGGCGACTGCTGGCCAGCGGTTTAGAAACCACCCAATTGGAACAACTCTACAACATGAGCCGGCGTATTGAAGCTGAGGAAATCACCCTGGCAACTGCCGAACAAGTGATTACCAGCACCCATCAGGAAATCGAAGAACAATACGAGTTATACGATCATTATCAGCCGGAAAAAATGCGCGTCATTCCGCCGGGTACCAATGTGCAGCAATTTATCCCACCCCGCGGTGACGAGCAGCATACTGAACTTTTTGAGACATTAACCCGCAGTCTGACCGACCCTGACAAGCCACTTATTCTGGCCTTGTCGCGACCCGATAAGCGCAAGAATATTTTGGGTTTGATGACGGCTTTTGGAGAAAGCAAACAGCTACAGCAATTGGCGAATTTACTGATTATTGCCGGCAACCGTGACGACATTGATGATTTGGAAAGTGGCGCACGGGAGGTGTTTCAGGAGTTACTGGTGGCGATGGATCGTTACGATTTATATGGCAAAGTTGCGATGCCCAAACACCACCGTCGTGATCAGGTTGCCCAGATTTATCGGATCGCTGCAGCCAGTGGTGGGGTTTTTGTCAATCCTGCGCTCACTGAACCCTTTGGCCTGACACTGATTGAAGCGGCTGCCAGTGGCCTGCCGATAGTCGCCACGGAAGATGGCGGGCCGCGCGACATTATGGCCAACTGCCAAAACGGTGAACTGATTGATCCCCTGGAAACCAGCACTATCAGCGCTGCAATATTGACATTGCTGGAAGATAAATTCCGCTGGCAACAATGCCAGCAAAATGGCCTGAAAGGTGTGCATGCACATTATTCATGGCAAGCCCATGCGCAGCGTTATCTGGAACTCATTGAGCCGATTGCTCTGCGCAATGGTGAGTTAGTGCAGCCTACCCCACTGCGCGGGCTGTCGCGGATTGAGCGGGCGATGGTCAGTGATTTGGATTTGAACCTGCTTGGGGATGAAGCGTCGCTAAAACAGCTATTGGCGTTGATGCGTGAGCATCGTAAAACGACCAAGTTTATCATTGCCACCGGGCGGCGACTGGATCAGGCGCTGAAACTGATGAAAAAATACGGTATTCCAGAGCCTGATATTTTAATTACCAGCTCTGGCAGTGAAATTTATTACGCGCCAAAACTGACCCCGGATACCGGCTGGGCCAAACATATTGACCATCTCTGGCAACCACATAAAATCCGCCAATTATTAGATGATTTGCCTGGATTGAGTCGTCAGCCCAAAGAAGAACAAAGTCAGTTCAAACTCAGTTATTACATCGACCCGCAGCAGATTGATTTAGAGGAAATCAAACGGCTGCTGCATCGCGAAGAACAGTCGGTGCATCCGCAAATGGCATTTGGCCAGTTTTTGGATATTTTGCCACTTCGTGCATCTAAAGGGATGGCTCTCCGGTATGTTGCCGATCGCTGGCAATTACCGTTAAATCAGGTGTTTGTTGCCGGCGGCAGTGGTGCTGATGAGGATATGATGCGGGGTAATACTCTTGCAGCTGTGGTATCCAATCGACATCACGAAGAGTTGTCGCAGTTGGAAGACACCTCACATATTTATTTTGCCAAGGCGGCTTATGCAGCTGGCATTCTTGAGGCGCTGGCGCATTACCGTTTTTTTGAAAACAATTCGCAGGAAAACCACGCCGTATGAACCATCGACTATTGTTATGTACGGATATGGATCGCACGGTCATCCCCAATGGTATGCAACCCGAGCATCCGCAAGCCCGCAGACGGTTCCGGGCCTTTTCTGAGCAGGATAGTGTGTCATTGGTTTACGTTACTGGCCGGCACCGGCAGCTGGTCGAAAAAGCCATTCGCAGTTATCAGCTTCCGCAGCCGGATTATGTGATTTCAGATGTCGGCACCAAGATTTATCAACAACAACAAGGTTGGCAGGAACTCAGTGACTGGAAAACGGAAATCGACAAAGACTGGCGAGGTCGGCGTCATCAGGATCTCAAACAAATTCTCACTGGCATCAAGGGCTTGAAATTGCAAGAACTGAGTAAGCAAAACACGCATAAACTCAGTTATTATCTGCCACTTTATCAGGACAAAACACCTGTTATCAGTGCCATGCAGCAGCGACTACAGGATGAAGGGATTGATGCTTCGGTGATGTGGAGTATTGATGAGTTGACCAATTTGGGCCTGATTGATGTCCTGCCGAAACATGCCACCAAACTCCATGCCATTGAGTTTTTACAGAAGAAATTGGCATACCAACATAATGAAGTGATTTTTGCAGGCGATAGCGGAAACGATATGCCGGTACTGGCCAGTCAGGTGCAATCCGTTCTGGTCAATAATGCCAGTGCTGAAATTAAATCATTGGCGTATCAATTAGCAAACGATGCGGGTTGTTTGGAGCAGCTTTATATTGCCCGAGATGATGGGCCGCTGGGCATGAACGGTAATTACAGTGCCGGCGTTCTGCAAGGCGTTTGGCATTTTGCTCCTGCATTTCGCCAGGCCCTAGAAACGGAGACTTTTTATGACTGATTCAGCACGGCTGGCAGTATTTGGCGAAGCTTTGTTTGATTGTTTTGTTGATCAGCAAAAATTGGGCGGTGCTCCGTTCAACGTTGCCTGGCATTTGCAGGCTTTTGGTGACTCGCCGTTATTTATATCCCGGGTTGGTGATGATGCGCTGGGCCATCAGATTAAAAATGCGATGCAGCAATGGGGGATGGACTTATCGGGTTTGCAAACCGATCCGACCCGGCCAACGGGCACAGTTAACGTGACTTTAAAGGGTAGTGAGCCACATTATGAGATCACAGATAACGTAGCCTACGATTTTATTGACAAAGCGGCGCTTCCGACGTTACGCAATGATGTTATCGTCTATCACGGCAGTTTAGCCTTGCGGCATTCACATAATCACGACGTGCTGGCGAATTTAAAACAGGCTGCATCGGTGTCGGTTTTTGTTGATGTTAACCTGCGTGCGCCATGGTGGAATAAAGAAATTCTGTTTGCCTCGCTGGAGCGGGCGCGCTGGGTCAAGTTGAATGCCGATGAGTTGGCAGCACTTGGTTTTCAATCGGCAGATTTGTTGCAAGACATGATTCGTATGCAAACCAATTTCCAATTGGAGCAGTTAATCGTTACTCGGGGTGAAAAAGGCGCTATTGTGCGTTGTAATGACGGCCAGGTGTATGAATTCCCCCCAGGTAAAGCTGGCAAAGTTGCTGATACGGTTGGCGCTGGCGATGCATTTTCTGCAATGTACTTACATGGCCTGCTGCATGGTTGGCCGGTCACACAAATATTGCCCAAAGCGCAGGATTTTGCTGCTGCGGTTGTGGGTTTGCAGGGCGCATTTACTGATGATGCGACCTTTTACCAAACATTTAATTAAAAACTGCCTGACCATATTATGTATGAACAACAATCGCATTCGCTCCTGAATGCCATCCTGAATCAAATCGAGCCGGAATTTGCCCGGGTCGATTTACGCTATTTTTATACCCGGCTGGGTGCTAATTTTTACGCTATTCATTCGCTGTTCGACAAGCTCTACGGTAAACGTCCGGATTTTGCTGAGCAGGCACAGCGGCTAGTGGAAACCATGGCGAGACAATACATCATTCGCCCTGAGAATTTACGTCAGCGCGATATTGAACGCGAACAGGACTTCAACTGGTTTCTCAGTCAGAAATGGGTTGGTATGGCCATGTATGCCAACGGCTTTGCCAAAGATCTCAATGGTATGCGTGAGCATCTCAATTATTTTCAGGATTTAGGTGTCAATCTGTTGCATGTCATGCCAATCATGCAATGTCCTGAAGGTAAAAGTGACGGTGGTTATGCGGTCAGTAATTTCCGGGAAATCGATTCACGGGTGGGTACACTGGACGATTTGCGACATTTAGCGGGTGAAATGCGCCAGCGCGATATGTTGCTGGTATTGGATGTGGTGCTCAATCACACCTCCGATCAACATGAATGGGCCGAAAAAGCGAAAGCCGGTTATTCGCCCTATGGTGATTATTATTACACCTTCGAAAATCGTGATGTGCCGGATATGTTTGAGCAAAGCATGCCAGAAGTATTCCCGGAGACAGCGCCCGGTAATTTTACCTGGAATGAAGAAATGCAACGCTGGGTCATGACCGTGTTTAATGATTACCAATGGGATCTGAATTACAGCAATCCAGCGGTATTTATTGAAATGCTCGATATCATTTTGTTTTGGGCCAATCAGGGTGCTGATATTGTTCGCCTTGATGCAGTGGCATTTTTGTGGAAAAAAATTGGCAGTGCCTGTCAGAATGAGCGCGAAGCGCATTTGATTCTGCAATTGCTGAAGGACTGCTGTCAGGTAACGGCGCCGGGCGTATTATTCATCGCCGAGGCAATTGTTGCACCGGTCGAAGTTATTAAATACTTTGGTGAAGATGCCGTAAATGCCAAAGAGTGTGAAATTGCTTACAACGCAACCTTTATGGCGCTGATGTGGGATGCCGTGGCGACCAAAAATGCCCGACTGCTGAATCAGGGCATCAAGAGTTTGCCTGTCAAATTAGAGCGCGCTACCTGGCTGAATTATATTCGTTGTCATGATGATATCGGACTGGGCTTTGATGACCGGGATATTGCACTGGTAGGTTATGAGCCTGCTGACCATCGCAAGTTCTTGATTGATTATTTTACCGGTCATTTTGCCGATTCACATGCGCGGGGCGTGCCGTTTGGTCAAAACGATAAAACCGGTGATACCCGAATTTCAGGATCACTGGCTTCTCTTGTTGGCTTGCAGCATGCCGTGGAAACCAATGATCCGCAGGCAATTAATGATGCGGTCAATGTTATTTTATTGTTGCACAATTTGATTTTGTCGTTTGGTGGGTTGCCTTTGCTTTATTACGGCGATGAAATCGGCACTACCAACGATGAAAGTTATAAAACTGATCCTGTGAAAATGGATGATTCGCGCTGGGTACATCGACCCTATATCGACTGGGATAAAGCAGCGTTGAGACATTCACCGGGCACCGTGGAATATGCGATTTTCAGCCAGTTAAAAACCATGATTGCTGTGCATAAAGAGCTGGATGCGTTTGCTGACTTTAACAATCGTGATTTACTGGAGGTCAGCAATCCGCATTTGTTTGTCTTTGAGCGTTACCATATTAATAAACCCAGTGAGCGGGTGCTTTTGGTCAGTAATTTTGATCGACAGCCGCAGACATTGGATATGACAGACTTAAGCCGCTGGGCGACGCCACAAGACCGCCAGTTAATTGATGCTGTCACCGGTAAAAGCCCGGAGCAGTTCGACAGTTCACTGGTTATACCCGGTTTTGGTTTTTACTGGCTAATTGAACAGTAATCAGCGATTACACTGGTCGGTGTCACAGGTTTTATCTCGGCCCATCAGGCGGCCAATGGGATGACGTAATCCGGCAAATAATCGATATCCCATATCGGTAAACCAGCGAATCACAGGCCAACGCAATATTTGGATCCACTGATGGGCGCCGACCAGTGCCCAGGCTTTGGCCGTGACATCCAAGCCATAAATCATCCTGCCATCAGCCAGTTGGCCGTGTAATGCGCGGTCAGCTTTTACAATATCGATGTAAGGATAACGATATACAAAATCAGCGGCGTAAATATTTTCAAATTTGAGCCGTTGCTTTATGTCACGCGCTTGTAATGCATTGATTTCCTTGATGCACAGTGGGCAATTTCCATCAAAAAATATCGTCAGATGATGCATGGTGTATTCCTGAGTTTGGCTTTCGCTTTGACGCAGCAAATATGATGAAGTTCTTAAGCTGAACCATTTCTGATTGCAGTCGTCTCAAGGTCGTTGATTTAAGGAAAAACAATGAAGCGAACCGGCTTATTTTGGTTACAAAACGATCTGCGATTACATGACCACCCTGGTCTGTGGCAAATGCAGTCAATGGAACAGCTTATTTGTGTGTTTTGTATTGACCCAGCTTGGTATCGGCCTAATGGCTTTAACGCCCGTGCGCTCGGTGCGGTGCGGTATGCTTTTTTGACACAGGCGCTGACCGACTTATCAAATCAACTGGATGCCATCGGTCAGACTTTACTGGTGATTGAAGCAGATCCGGTTGAGGCGATTGCGGCGCTGGTAGAAACTTATCAAGTCGCTGTTGTTGGCCGCAGTCAGCATCCCGGTGTTTATGAGAACCGGCAATGGCAAAGGCTGCAACAGCACTTCCCGGACAGGGAATTTTATCAAGCCGAAACGGCGACGTTATTCAGTGAACAAAATTTGCCATTTCCGTTGGCGGATTTGCCTAAATCATTCAGTCAGTTTCGAAAGTTAGTTGAGAATTTACCGGTCAACCGACCTATGGCGTCAATTGATCGTTTACCACCGCCACCTGCAAACCTGGTCAAAACGCCAGTGAGACTCGCTGCAACCAATATCACTGAATTTACCGGTGGTGAACAGGCGGCTTTGCAACATCTCACTGACTACTTCACTGGTGAAGCGCCGGCTTTTTACAAAGACGTGCGCAATGAACTGGATGGCTGGGACAATTCCACCAAGTTCTCACCGTGGCTGGCACAGGGCAGTTTATCGGTAAGAACGTTACTCAGTCGTCTGCGTGATTATGAAAAGAAAGTCATTGCCAATGAATCGACCTACTGGATTTTTTTCGAGCTGCTGTGGCGTGAGTATTTTCAGTGGTATGCGCAGCGTTATGGCGCAAGGTTATTTCGTTTTAACGGTATCAATAATGAAACCAGCCGCCGCTGTTATTATCCTGAGCGCTACCAGAAATGGTGTCATGGTAATACACCATACCCCTTGGTCAATGCGCTGATGCATCAACTGAACGAAACCGGCTATATGAGCAATCGTGGTCGACAGATTGCGGCCAGCTGTTTTGTTTACGATTTACAGCTGGACTGGCGGTTTGGCGCTGCCTATTTTGAGCAGCAATTGCTGGATTATGATGTCGCCAGTAATTGGGGCAATTGGCAGTATATTGCTGGTGTAGGCGCCGATCCACGTGGTGGCCGGCATTTTAATATCGAAAAACAAACCCGGCAGTACGATCCTGATGGTGTATTTATCCATAAATGGCTGGGCGATACCGGTCATCAGCCACTGGATTCTGTGGATGCCGCTGACTGGCCGATTATGCCGCCGGGGCGTTAGGGCTTGTTTATCTTTCATCTCCGCCTCAGTTGTGAACTGAAACAGCGTCAATCAAGGCACGAGGAGAGCCGTTTAGTTGTTCTAAACAGACGAAGAGCAACGCAGGTTGGCGATTTTTCAGTTACAACCCGAAGGGCTGGGACTATTTTGGTGTCCGGCTGCGTTGTCAATCGCTTATGTAGAAAACTACACTGCGCGCTTTCCGCCTTGACGGACACAAAAATAGCCGCCAGCAGTGGTGGATATGAAAGATAAACAAGCCCTAATAGCCAAACCGGCGATAAATGTTGTCTGGTTCAAGCGTGATTTAAGACTCAGTGACCATCAGCCGCTGGCAGATGCCTGTCAACAGGATCTGCCGGTTCTGCTGCTGTATATCTTCGAGCCGATGTTGCTCAATGATCCCCATTTTAGTCAACGCCACTGGCGCTTTGTCTGGCAATCACTCAATGATATGAACCGGCGTTTAAAACGTTTTAATACGTCGGTTTGTGTTGTGAACAATGATGCCCTTGCTGTATTTGAAACAATCCAGCAGACCTGGCAAATCAAAACGCTGTTCAGTCATCAGGAGATTGGCTTAGCCAATACATTTGAGCGTGATAAGGTCATGACAATATTTTGCCAGCAACACAATATTGATTGGCAGGAAACACCTTTAGGCGCTGTGATGCGCGCCGCCAGTCACCGGGATGAATGGGATAAACACTGGCAAAAAGTCATGCGCGCCGATATGGCTGCGCCTGCATTAAAGCAGGTACAATTTGTTGAGGTGGATGATTGGCCTGGTTTTGTCGCGCCGGAAAGTTGGCAACAGCCCGAAACGCTGATGCAGATGGGCGGTGAAAAACAAGCCTGGCAGGTGCTGGAAGACTTTTTCAGTGAACGTGGCCAGCATTATCACCGTCATATTTCCAGCCCGATGTTAAGTCGTGTAGCCTGTTCGCGGATGTCAGCATATTTGGCCTGGGGTAATATCAGTTTAAGGCAAATGTATCGGCGGCTTCTGGCCGATTGGCAACGTCCGGGCTGGCGGCGGCCGTTAGCAGCATTGTCTTCACGGTTACACTGGCATTGTCATTTTATTCAGAAATTTGAAAGCGAATGCACCATGCAATTTTACCCGGTAAATCGCGGTTATACCGATTTTCCGTGGCGCACAGGTGAACAAGCTCAGCAGGATTATTTAGCCTGGGAACAAGGCAGAACCGGTTATCCACTTGTCGATGCCTGTATGCGCTGTTTGCAGGCGACCGGTTATATTAATTTTCGGATGCGCGCCATGTTGGTCAGTTTTTTGTGCCATCAGCTGCTGCTTGACTGGCGTCGTGGCGTCGAACACTTAGCCAGATTATTTCTGGATTTTGAGCCGGGCATTCATTACCCGCAGTTTCAAATGCAGGCTGGCGTTACCGGCACGAACACCATTCGTATTTATAATCCGGTCAAACAATCGCACGAGCAAGATCCTAAAGGTGAGTTTATTCGGCGATGGTGTCCTGAGCTGACCGAATTACCTGATGAATTGATTCATACCCCCTGGCACTTAACGCCGATGGAAAGTCAGATTTATGGTGTGACCCCGGGCCGTGATTACCCATCACCGGTGGTCGAACTAAAGCAGAGCAGCAAACAAGCACGTGATGCGTTGTGGGCATGGCGTAAAAACGTTGCGGTAAAACAGGAAAATCAGCGAATTTTACGTCGCCATGTGCGTCCAGACAGTCGCCGCTAATCTGATTTGCTGCTTAACTCTCAAGCCATGATAATAAGTGCATCTGATTTATTTTAATGATGGAGTTTTGAATGACCCTGGCATTTTCAGCGGTGGTGGTGGGTTTGGTGTTTCTGGTCTGGAGTGCCGACAAATTTATTGAGGGTGCGGCTGTAACGGCCAAACACTATGGTATGTCGCCTTTATTGATAGGCATGCTGATTGTCGGTTTTGGCACATCGGCACCAGAAATGGTGGTGTCGGCTTTGGCATCGATGCAGGGTAATCCGGGTATTGCACTGGGTAATGCCTATGGCTCCAATATTACCAATATTGCGCTGATTCTGGGGCTGACCGCCATTATAAGCCCGATTTTGGTACATTCGCAGGTGCTGCGTAAAGAGATGCCGGTATTGATTGCGATTACCGCTCTGGCAGCTTTCCAGTTAGCTGATGGTCACTTGTCACGACTGGATGCCGTCGTGCTGATGGTAGTGTTTTTTTTACTGATGGGCTGGAGTGTTTATCAGGGTTTGACCAGCAAAGACGATACCCTGGGCAATGAAATGCAAGGTGAAGTAGATGCTTATAATATGCCGCTGAAGAAAGCCATATTTTGGCTGGTGTTTGGTTTGGTGGTGTTGATACTGAGTTCACGGCTATTGGTTTGGGGCGCAGTGGATATTGCTGTGGCCCTCGGCGTAAGTGATTTGATTATTGGCCTGACTATCGTCGCCATCGGGACGTCTCTGCCAGAGTTAGCCTCGTCTTTGATGGCGGTAAAAAAAGGCGAGCATGATATGGCTATTGGTAATGTCATTGGCTCTAATATGTTCAATACGCTAACCGTTGTCGGTATCGCCGGTCTGATTAGTCCAATGGCTGTGGAACCAGACATTTTGCGTCGTGATGTTGCGGTAATGGCGGGATTGACCATTCTTTTGTTTATTTTTGCTTATGGTATACGTGGACCGGGCCGTATTACGCGAATTGAAGGTGGTGTATTACTAACCGCATTTGTTGCGTATACAACTTATCTAATTACCACGGTCATTCTATAATTTCAAAAAAAGCTATATGGGTGAGGGAGGCAATATGTTTAAAGCGTATGCTGCAATGCAAGCAGGGGCCGAATTGGCGTTAATTGAGTTTGATCCGAGTCCGATTGGCGCCGAAGAAGTGGAAATCGACGTTGAGAATTGCGGGATTTGTCACAGCGATCTGAGCATGATCGATAATGAATGGGGGATGACGACTTATCCACTGATTGCCGGCCATGAAGTGGTGGGTCTTATTCGTGATAAGGGTGCTGCAGTCAGTCAGTTTAAGATTGGCCAACGTGTCGGACTTGGCTGGTTCAAAGGCTTTTGTAATCATTGCAGTGCCTGCCAGCAGGGAGACCATAATCTGTGCGCCACAGCCGATATGACCATTGTTGGTCATCATGGTGGTTTTGCCGATAAAGTCCGCGCCAAAGCCAATTCAGTGGTGGCATTGCCGGACGGTATTGATCCGTTGAGTGCCGGGCCCATGTTTTGCGGTGGTATCACCGTGTTTAATCCGCTGGTGCAATATAATTTGCCACCGACCAGCAAAGTTGCCGTTATTGGTATTGGCGGCCTGGGTCATATTGCCCTGCAGTTTTTAAATGCCTGGGGCTGTGAAGTCACGGCGTTTACCTCCAGTGAAGCCAAGATCCAGGAAGCGAAATCGCTGGGCGCGCACCATACTATTAATTCCCGTGATCCGCAGGCATTGGCCGATGCCGCAGGGCAGTTTGATTTGATTATCTCTACGGTCGCCGTCAAGCTGGACTGGAATGCCTATCTAAATACGCTGGCCCCAAAAGGCCGTCTGCATTTTGTTGGTGCGACGCTGAACCCGCTAGATCTGAATGTATTTAATCTGATTATGGCGCAGCGCAGTGTTTCCGGTACGCCTTCAGGCAGCCCGGAAACTACCCGAAAAATGCTTGATTTTGCGAGGCGGCATGATATTAAACCGCAGATTGAAACCTTTGCCATGCGGGACATTAATCAGGCAATACAACATCTGCGTGATGGTAAAGCACGCTACCGGATCGTGCTGGAAAACTAGTTCAGGGCTTGTTTAAGACCTAGACCAAGTGCGCCCACATATCGTGTTCATCGGCATCTTCAAATTCGACCTGCACGATATCGCCAACCGTCAGATGCGTTGCGTTATCGATAAACACTAAGCCATCGATATCCGGCGCATCAGCGCGGCTGCGGCCAACGGCACCCTCTTCGACGACTTCGTCAATAATCACCCAGTCACGTTTGCCGATTTTTTGTTGCAGGCGCTTTGCGCTGATTTCAGCTTGTTTGGTCATAAATCGGGCCAAGCGCTGTTCTTTAACATCTTCTGGCACCGGGTCAGGTAACTGATTGGCGACCGCACCATCAACGGGCGAATATTTAAAAGCACCGGCTTTATCGAGTTGTGCGGCGTCGAGAAAATCCAGCAGTTCTTCAAACTCAGCTTCAGTTTCACCCGGGAAACCAACAATAAACGTACTGCGCAGCGTGATTTCTGGACAGATGTTGCGCCAGGCCTGGATACGTTCCAGATTATTCTGTGTGGAAGCCGGGCGTTTCATCAGTTTCAGAATGCGCGGGCTGGCATGCTGAAACGGAATATCCAGATAGGGCAGGATTTTGCCTTCTGCCATTAATGGAATGACATCATCAACATGCGGGTAGGGGTAAACATAATGCATCCGTACCCAGATACCTAATTCGCCCAGTGCCTTGGCAAGCGTGGTAAAACGGGTGGCGATTTGTTCGCCTTGCCATGGATATTCGGCATATTTCAGATCCACACCATAAGCGCTGGTATCTTGTGAAATCACCATGATTTCTTTAACGCCGGCATCCGCGAGGCGTTTGGCTTCGGCAACCACCTGATTCACCGGCCGGCTGACCAGGTCACCCCGCATTGATGGAATGATGCAGAAGGTGCAACGGTGATTACAGCCTTCAGAAATTTTCAGATAGGCATAATGCCGTGGCGTAAGTTTGATGCCTTCAGGTGGCACCAGACTGGTAAATGGGTCATGTGGCTGTGGCAGATGTTTGTGCACAGCGCTGACGACCTCTTCCAGCGCGTGTGCACCAGTAATTTCCAATACCTGCGGGTGTTTTTCGCGAATGTTGTTATCACGACTGCCCAGACAGCCAGTAACGATGACCTTGCCATTTTTGGCAATAGCCTCGCCGATACTGTCCAGCGATTCTTCGACCGCTGAATCGATAAAACCGCAAGTATTAACGACTACCAAATCGGCATCATCATAACTATTAGAAATGTCATAACCTTCGGCGCGCAGCTTGGTAATAATACGCTCGCTGTCCACCAATGCTTTGGGGCAACCGAGACTGACAAATCCGACTTGGGGGGCTTTCATGTGCTTGACCTACAAAACAAAAAGTGGCGCGTAGTTTAACGGGTTTTAAGCTGGCCGTCTTGTATGTTGACTTGTTCACCGTTGCCGACAGGCGCATACTCAAGTTAACGCTGAATCACTCGGAGAATGTCCAGATGATAAAAGCGATTTTGTTCGACATCAGTGGCGTATTGCATGTGGACCAGCAAGCTCTCCCCGGCGCTGTCAGGATGCTTGCCAGCCTGCAACAGAGCAATCTGCAACTGCGATTTGTCACCAATACTTCCCGCACAACCAGCGAACAAACCTTGTTAGCCATGCAAGACATGGGCTTTCAGGTCAAACCTGAACAAATTTTCACCGCGCCGGGCGCCGTTCGCCAGGCACTCCAAACGCGTAAACTCCGGCCGTTTTTTTTAATCCATCCGGATCTTGAAGCGGAATTTGCTGATATCGACCAGCAGCGGCCTAATGCCGTCGTTGTGGCGGATGCGGCAGAGCGTTTTGATTATTTACATCTGAACCAGGCTTTTAAGCTGCTGATGGATGGTGCACCATTATTGGCTATTGGCCGTAACCGTTATTTTAAAAGTGGCGGCGCTTTACAGCTTGATGCCGGACCTTTTATAACCGCTTTGGAGTATGCCGCTAAGGTTGAAGCCGAAATTTTTGGTAAACCGGCCGCCGGCTTTTTTGAGGCAGCATTGGCGTCATTATCCTGCACTGCGGCTGAAGTTATGATGATCGGTGATGATGTGGAAGCAGATGTGTTAGGGGCATTGGCGGCCGGACTGAATGCTTGTCTGGTGCAAACGGGTAAATATCAGCCCGGTGATGAAGCACAATTGCAAGATACGAATGCCTGGTTAGCTGGCGATGTCGTTGCTGCGATACAACGGCTACGGGATCAGAATGATTGTGTTTGATACAACTGAATTTGCAGGTTAACTGGCCATTCATCGATACCCAGACCGGCTTTTTGTTTGAGATGGTTTATAAATTGTTGTTTGTCTGGCAGTTGCTGCCAGACTTGCGGCAGAAACGTTGCCCGTTTATTGCCGGAAGATAAAATCACCCCATCCACACCGGGCGTTAGTTTATTAAGCAAATCCCGCTGATCTTTTACAAATAAGGGCTGAGGTTCATCGATTACCGCCAGATGCAGTTGGCAATGGGACCATTCGGGGGGGGACAGCGGCGCAAAACGTTCATCATTAAAAGCTGCCGAAAAGCCATTATGATTGGCATCTTCGGCAAGTGGCCGATTTGCTGTCAGGGTACCGGTGCAGCCGCGTAATTCATTTTGTTTGTAAATGCTGACAAAACAAGCTCCGACTTCCCGTAAAGCCAGCGGCAAGTGACTGATATCAGGTTTTGGTGGTCGGTCATATTGCAGACCGAATTCAATTGCTGCCGCCGCTATTGCTTTTAGTTGATGTTGTTCGGCCAGCGTTAGGGTGTTCATGACTTACTGTCATTCAAATAAATAGGCTCCATAACCCACCACACTGTCTTTTTTACCGGCGGTATCACCGGAATTACACAAGCTGATGACTTTGCCCTGAAATTGCTGCTGGCGGGCATACGCAAGAAATCCGCGAATACCAACACAACCGCAGGCACGATACGGATCGATATCATGCTTATCGAGACTGATAATGGCTTGCGTAGTGAATTGATCAATTTTGCGAGCACTTTCATAATCTAGATAATGGCTTAAATCAGAGCTAATCACAATTAAAGCATCATCGTCTGCATCAACAGCGGCCTCAATAACCTCGGCGACCAAATCAGGACTGGCATCTCCGGTGACGATGGGAATAATAGAAAATTGTTTTAGAACAAACTGCAAAAAAGGCAATTGGACTTCCAGACTGTGTTCGCTATCGTGAGCGGCATCTGAAAACTGTACGCCGTCAATAGCTGCTAATCTGGCCACCGTAGCTTTATCAACTGCAATACTGCCCAGTGGCGTTGCAAAATAATCCGCACTGGAAATGGCAACACCGCGAAATGGCACACGATGTGATGGGCCTATTAATACCACGCGATGAATGCGGTCGGCCAGATGTCGAAGTGTTTGATAGGCTTTGGCGGCTACCTTGCCGGAATAAACATAACCAGCATGCGGCACAATCAAGGCTTTGGGATGTTGATGTTTATTGTGGGGCAGTGACTCAAATTTTTCGCTGAGCAGGGTTTCAAGTTCAGTTGCCCGCGCGGGATAAAATAAACCGGCAACAGCGCTTGGACGAATGTTCGGGCGAATCGTATTCATGACAATCCTCCTCATTCAGGCGTAGTATTGAAACTGTGCCGGTAACATACCGCCGGCTGGACAGCTTCCGTGCCGGAAAGTCTTTTCTGGCCATTTCCGAGCATCGGATCACTGAGTATCTTCTCCCTTTCAGATAAATTCAAGTGTCTGTTTTAACTGGAGAATTGGTCATGGATTCGGTACTGTTGCCAGCCCTTGATGGGCAAGGTTTTCACGCTACTCACTACTGGCACACGCTCGAAGATGGACGTGTGCAATGTGATTTATGTCCCCGATTTTGTAAGTTACATGAGGGACAGCGCGGCTTATGTTTTGTGCGAATAAATCATGCGCAACAAATCAAGCTGACGACCTGGGGAAGATCCAGTGGTTTTGTTATCGATCCCATCGAAAAAAAACCGCTCAATCATTTTTTGCCCGGTTCATCGGTATTTTCATTTGGCACCGCCGGCTGCAATCTGGCCTGTAAATTTTGTCAGAACTGGGATATCAGCAAATCCCGCAAAATAGACACGTTGATGGACAGGGCATTGCCAGCAGAAATTGCTGAAACAGCGTTGAATTATGGCGCACAGAGCGTGGCGTTTACTTATAACGATCCGGTGATTTTTCACGAATATGCGATTGACGTTGCCAAAGCTTGCCACGCAGTTGGTTTAAAAACGGTAGCGGTAACGGCAGGTTATGTCTGCGCGGAACCGCGCGCTGAATTCTACCGGTATATGAATGCGGCTAATGTCGACTTAAAAGCCTTCAGCGAAGATTTTTACTACAAAGTCACTGGCTCGCATTTGCAGCCGGTGCTGGAAACACTGCAATACATCAAACATGAAACCGATGTCTGGCTGGAATTAACGACGTTGTTAATCCCCGGTGAAAACGACGATGAAGCTGAAATAACCGCCATGTGTGACTGGGTGGTGACAGAGCTGGGTCCGGATGTGCCGATGCATTTCACGGTTTTTCATCCGGACTGGAAAATGCGTGATAAACCGGTGACACCGACGCAAACCGTAAAGCGTGCCAGACAAATCGCGCTGGCGCGGGGTGTGCGATATGCCTATATTGGTAATATTCACGATAAAGCGGCAAGCAGTACGTATTGCCATCAATGTGGCGCCATGCTGATTGGCCGTGATGTTTACGATTTATCGGAATGGACGCTTGATGCATATGGTTGCTGTCGTTTATGCGGCACGGCCTGTGCTGGTATTTTTAAAATTCAACCTGGGCATTGGGGCGGGCGGCGTTTGCCGGTTAGCATCGATCGACAAATGTTTTTTTAAATTTTGGTTTGGGCAACTTTGGCGTTATTAACCGCCTGCCAGCCGGAAATTTGCTGACTTTCCGAACTGCGGCCGCTGTATATCCCCCCCATCTTCACCAGCGAGCCGATAGTGTTAAATGCAACATTATTTATCCGTTTGCAATAAGTTTTGGAGCGTTGAATCAATAAACTGCCAGGCTGTTAAAGCCTCAACATTGTAGCCACGGACTGTGGTTCGCAAAACTTTCTTGCAGATAGGTGATGAAGGTCTCACAACGTTGGGGCAGATAACGGCTACCTGGTGTGACAGCATAAATACCAAAAGTATTATCAGTCTGAAAATCTTCCAGCACTTTTACCAAATCACCATTATTGATGGCCTGATAACAGATAAAATCCGGCGAGCGAATCAGACCCTGCCCTGCGATGGCGGCAGCACAAAGAAACTGACCATTATTGGCCATTATGCCGCTTTCGACGGTGATTTCCAGTTGTTTGCCGTCATCCTGAAAGCGCCATTGCTGATGACGACTTTGATAGTGCAATGCGATATGGCCATTTGCCAAATCGTTGGGGTGTTTGGGCGTGCCGTATTGTTTCAGGTAAGTGGGGCTGGCACAGACCAGGATCCGGCAGTGCGACAGGCGCCGGGCTTTCAGACTGGAATCGGCTAATTGGCCAATCCTGATCGCCAAATCAAAACCATCTGCCACCAAATCGACAAAACTATCACTGAAATCAACATCCAGTTGCAGGTGTGGATGTTGCTGCTGAAAAGCCAATATGGCCGGCATTAAATGCTGCAAGCCAAATGACAGTGGTAAGGTAATCCGTAAACGACCGCTGAGTGCCGCCTGGCTATCGATAACCTGCGCTTCCGCTTCAGCAATATCATCGAGCAAGCGTAAACATGACTGGTAATAACGCTCACCGGCTTCGGTCAGCGTTTGCCGGCGGGTAGTGCGTTGCAGCAGCGTCACATTCAGTCGTTTTTCCAGTGTTTTTAAACGGCGACTGACGGCTGATTTAACGGTATCTAATTGCTCAGCTGCCTTGCTGATACTGCCTGCCTCGACGATTCGCTTAAAGATTTGCATGTCTTCAATGGCATTCATACATATCCTTATTGTTCTATATTAATCAACAATAAGTTCTTTATAGCATGGTTTTTCAATATTTTTATAAATATAGACTGGCCGTCATTTTTCAATAAAAAGGCGTGTTCCCATGAACAATCCATCATTATTATTAGTCAATGCCAGTAGCCGCTATCAAGATTCATTAGCACGCGCCGTATCAGCAGAAATTGCACAATATGGGGCGCAGCAAAATGGTTTAATCATTAACGAACGTGATCTTGCCGCCGGATTCCCCTTTGTCGATGAACAATGGGTCAATGCTAATTTCACGGATCCAGCCGAGCGCAGCAAGACCCAGCAACAAATCCTGACACAATCTGATCTGCTGGTTAAAGAATTGCACACCGCGCGGCAACTGGTTATTAGCGTACCGGTTTATAATTTTAGTATTCCCGCGATATTGAAAGCCTGGATTGACTTGGTGGCGCGTGCGCGGGAAACGTTTCGTTATACTGAAAACGGGCCAGAAGGGTTACTGAAAATAGAAAAAAAAGCCTATTTAGTCGCGGCTTCTGGTGATGTACCCATTGGCAGTGATATGGATTTTGCCACCGTTTACTTACGTCAGGTTTTAGGCTTCCTGGGTATTCACAATGTCACCGTCATTGATGCAAATCAGTGGTTAAAACAAAACGAGCGGCAACGACAATTGGCCGATCTACGGGCAGCATAAGGAGCGCGATATGGCACAAGTACGTGAAGTTAAAAAATGGATCCGCGGGCAAATGACCTCGGATGGTGCCGGTGTCAGTTTACGGCGGCTGATCGCTTCGCAAGAGTTGGATATGCTCGATCCATTCTTGTTGTTTGACGCCTTTGGCAGCAGCAATCCGGATGATTATATTGCGGGGTTTCCACCGCATCCGCATCGCGGTTTTGAAACGGTGACTTATATGCTGGCCGGTAAAATGCGCCATGAAGACAGTGCTGGTAATGCCGGTGTCATTGAAACGGGCGGGGTGCAATGGATGACTGCTGGCCGTGGCATTATTCACTCTGAGAAACCGGAACAAGAAGCAGGTTTACTAGCGGGATTTCAATTGTGGGTAAATCTGCCGGCTGAGCAAAAAATGATGGCACCGCGCTATCAGGAAAAAGCTGCAGAAGACATTGCCGAAGAACAACGGGAAGGCGGCTTGCAAATTCGGGTGGTGGCTGGCCAAACGCGACAGGGCACGCGGGGCGTGATCGATAACAGCTTTGTTGATCCGTTGTATTTTGTTATCAATGCTCCGGTGGATTCGATTTTTGAAGATAACGTACCGGCAGGGCATAACGCCTTTGTTTATGTTGCAAAAGGCCGGGTACAAATTGGTGATAAGGCCACGGCAGTGCCAGAAAATGCTTTGGCCGTATTAACGGAAGGCGATGTATTGGAAATTCGTGCCGAAGCCGACAGTGTTTATATTGTTGTTGCCGGTAAACCTATCAATGAACCAGTCGAGCGCGCCGGACCTTTTGTAATGAACACCAGGGCGGAGTTGGAACAAGCCTTCGATGATTATCGTAATGGTCGTTTTGCCTGATATATTTAAGCCCGGTTCGCCGGGCTTACTTGTACATAAAGCAATGAATATTTTAGTTAACAGGCTGAATAAAACCTTTTATCGTTAAACAGACGGAGAAATCACATGAATGCTGGGTCGTTACTGGATTATTGGCTCATTGCCATCGCAGCGATGTTTGTTATCGTTAATCCGTTGACCACGGCATTTATGTTTTTGTCTTTATTGCCCCGAACCTCAGAAACCACACGTAAAGCAGTAGCCAGACGGTCGACATTGATCGCTACCGGTGTATTTTTTGTTTTTGCCGTGTTGGGCGGTGTGATTTTTAAGCTTTTTGGTATTACGCTTGAGGCGTTTCGAATTGCCGGTGGTTTAATCTTATTTGGCATTGCCATGTCGATGATTCATAAAGGCATTGATGAGGGTGAATCGGCCAGCAACCTGGATCCGGCAAATGAAGGCAAATTGGCAAGGGATATTTCGGTAATTCCGCTGGCAATTCCATTTATGAGTGGCCCTGGGGCTATTGCTACAGTGATGATTCTAACCAGCGAAGCGCCCACAGCATGGCATTTGCTTCTGGTATTTCTGGCTATTATCCTGACAACAGCGACCTGCTATTTCGCCATGGTATATTCGAATTATTTAGTACGCTTACTGGGCGATACCGGCAAGGAAATTGTCACCCGTATTTTCGGGATTATTCTGGCTGTAATTGCCGTGCAGTTTGTCATTAACGGTGTGATAGATGTGTATCTGAATTTGCCAACGAAGTAGCGTCAAAAAAGCCTGGCGAACCAGGCTTTTTTTGGTGATAAACAATGAAATTTTAAGAGGCTTTATCCAAAAATGGATAATCAATATAGCCTTTTTCATCGCCGCCGTAATAGCTTTCCGGATCGGGCTCATTCAGCGGTGCTTGTTTGGCAAATCGCTCTGGTAAATCCGGATTGGCAATAAACAACTGACCAAAAGAAATCAGGTCGGCTTTACCTTCTTTGAGTGCTTGATTACCGGTTTCATGGTCGTACTGACTATTCGTCATATACACGCCATTCCACAATGGACGCAGTGAGCTGATTTCAAAATAGGGACCGGCGACACCTGGTTTTTCAGCGCCCATTTCAGTGACATGCAAATAGCCAAGGTTAAATTTGTTCAGGGCTTTAACGGTATAGCTGAAAGTGGCTTCAGGATTGGAATCATACAAATCGTTAAATGGCTGTAATGGCGACAGCCGCAGGCCAACGCGTTTTGGGTCCCAGATGTCACAAACGGCTTCGGTAACTTCCATTAACAGACGGGCACGGTTTTCAATGCTGCCACCGTATTGATCCTCACGTTTATTGCTGCCATCCCGCAGGAATTGATCCAGTAAATAGCCATTGGCACCATGAATTTCGACGCCGTCAAAACCAGCTTCAACCGCACAACGCGCAGCATGCTGGTATTGTTCAATAATGCCCGGAATATCTTCGGTTTTAATGGCTTGCGGGGTTTCGTATGGCTTCATGCCTTCGTAGGTATAAACTTCACCAGCAGGCTTGATGGCTGATGGCGCCAGCGGCAGCATGTTGCCTGGTAACATGGAACTGTGTGAAACGCGGCCACAATGCCAGAGCTGCATGTAAATCAGGCCACCGGCTTGATGGACGGCCTCAGTGACTTTTTTCCAGCCTTCGACTTGTTTTTTACTGTGAATGCCAGGGGTCAATGGATAACCCAGCGCATCTTCAGCGATTTGTGAACCTTCACTGATAATCAGTCCAGCGCTGGCCCGCTGACGGTAATATTCGACGTTCATATCGTTTGGGCTGAGATCGCCCGGTGTTGCGCGGTTACGGGTTAAAGGTGCCATAATCATGCGGTTTTTCAATGTTAACTCACCAATTTTAATCGGCGAGAGCAGGGTGATAGCGTTCATATATTACCTTTTAATGTGGGATGAATCTGGATGTGTAAATGCATCACTCAGCTTTCTCAGTGAGGCATTAATTGTCTGGAAATCGTTTTCGCTGAAGTTTGCAAAAGCGTGTTGCAGGGTTTTTATGTGTAACGGAAAAATTCGTTCAAACAACGTTTGGCCAGCCGGTGTCAGGCAAACTATAAAACTGCGTCGGTCCTGACTGCTCTGTTGACGGCTGAGCAATGATTTGGCAATCAGCCGGTCGACAACACCAGTTAACGTGCCTTTGGTTATCAGGGTTTTTTCACAGAGTTGTTTGGGCGTCATGCCCTTGGTGTTACCCAAGGTTGCGATGATATCGAATTGTGCCGGCGTTAAATCAAACTGACGAATGTCGTGCGAAGCAAAACATTCAAAACGTTGATAACAATGCGCCAGTTCCCGAAGCGATTCAAAAAAAGCAGTTTGCGACATAAACCTCAGTGATAGTTTTAATTAAAACTATAATAGTTCTAATTAGAACTAACTGTCAAGCAAGCGTTTATTGCTCAGTGATTTCGCCATTTGTTGCGGCGGTTTCCCGATCAATAATTTCCTGTTTTATAAATTCAAGATTCTCTGGTACCGGATCGCAGCTGCTGGCGGGTTTCGTGCAACTGGCACAGGCATAGGCATGCCAACTGGCATCAATAACCTTATCTCGTAATGCCTTATCTTCAATTTGACCAGCAGTACCAATCATTGAGCGGGCACGGGTCAAAATAAAGTCGTACTGGCCCTTACACTGCATCATTTGAATCGGATCGTCTTTTACGGGATATTGCTGTTGAATTTCCATACCGGCCTGGTACAGGTATTTCATTTCGACAAACACCAATTTCAGCGGATCGCCTTCGCCTAACTGCGATATTGCACCTGCCTGGCTGATACCGGGAATTATCATTAAAAGTAGCGCCAAGATTTTCATTGTGTTCTCCCAGTGAGTTATTTTTTTTAAGTTTATATTACAGCCCATGTGAGGGATTTGTGCATATTGTAGTCCTAGCGGGCTTAACGCCGGCTGAATGACGGCGTAGACTTAAAATCATGAAAACCGCTGACAATATTGTTTATCAAACTGGCCTTGGCAGTCTGGGCCCAATTTTGGTTGCCATGACCGATAAAGGCATCTGCGCCGTGTTATTAAGTGCAGCGGAATCTACACTAGTTGCTGATTTACTAAGACGGTTTCCTGATGCCAAACCTGCTAAAAGCAGCCGTCTCAGCCAATCATTTCAACAGGTCATTGGTTTTATTGAAATGCCCAACCAGCCAATGAATTTGATACTTGATATGCAGGGCAGTGAATTTCAGCGACAGGTATGGCGGGCATTGCTGACCATTCCTGCCGGTGAAAAACGCAGTTACTCGGAGCTTGCCGAGCAGCTCGGCAAACCGAAGGCCTATCGTGCAGTAGCCAATGCTTGTGCCCGCAATCCCATTGCCGTGCTGGTGCCTTGTCACCGAATCGTACATAAATCCGGCAATGCTGCAGGATATTACTGGGGCGTAGAAACCAAACAAGCGCTGCAAAACCGCGAGGTCAATCAATAATTGCAAACAGCTGATTTGTTTTCACCAGATACGCCCTGTATTGAAATTGCCAGTGATGTCTATTTGCTCAAACAATTTGTGGCAAATGATGCAACAAAACTGCTGCTGGCGATTAATGACATTTGTTTACAAGCGCCCCCACGGCAAATGCAAACGCCCGGTGGTTATTTGATGTCGGCGCGGATTACCAATTGTGGCCCGCTTGGCTGGACAACGGATCGCCAAGGCTATCGTTACAGTGAAGTTGATCCGCTAACGGGTAAGCCGTGGCCGATCATGCCAGCATTATTTCAGCAGTTAGCTACAAAGGCGGCAGCGCTGGCGGGTTTTGCCAATTTTCAGCCGGATGCCTGTTTGATAAATGAGTATTTACCGGGCGCAAAAATGGGCTTGCATCAGGATAAAGACGAGCAGGATTTCAGTCAGCCGATTGTGTCGTTTTCACTGGGATTGCCAGTGACATTTCAGTTCGGCGGCGATAAACGTGTGGACAGAAAACAGAATATCCTGTTATCGCATGGCGATGCAATTGTCTGGGGCCGGCAAAAACGGCTGCATTATCATGGTGTACTGACATTAAAAAACGGCGATCATCCGTTATTCGGTGCTCGCCGGGTTAATTTAACGTTTCGCAGAGCCCGTTAAGCAGCGCCGACTTTTCTCGCCAATTCCATAGTGCGCATACAATAGGCCCACTCATTGTCATACCAGGCAAATATTTTTAACTGCGTGTCATGGGTCACCATTGTGGACGGCGAATCAATGATACTGGAGCGCGGGTCACCGCGAAAATCGCTGGAAACCAGAGGTTTTTCCTCGTAGCCAAGAATATCTTTCAAGTAAGTCTGGGCAGCTGTTTTAAGCAATTTATTGACAGCTTCGGCACTGGTTTTTTGTTTGACTTCAAATACACAGTCGGTCAGTGAGGCATTGGCCAGTGGCACGCGCACTGCATGGCCATTGAGTCGGCCTTTCAGTTCAGGAAAAATTTCGGTAATCGCCGTGGCACTGCCGGTGGTCGTCGGGATCAAATTATTGCCAGACATCCGGGCCCGGCGCAGATCTTTATGCGGGGTATCCAGTATCGACTGGGTATTGGTCAAATCATGAATGGTGGTGATCATGCCATGCTCAATGCCCAGTTGTTCGTGAATAACCTTAACCACTGGCGCCAGACAATTGGTGGTACAAGAAGCAGCGGTGACAATCTGATGGGTGGTCGGGTCAAATAAATGATCATTTACGCCCATCACTACATTTAAAACACCGGGCTGTTCGACAGGAGCCGTAACCACCACACGTTTGACGTCTTGATCCAGATAATGCTGTAACAAGTCCGTATCACGCATTTTTCCTGACGCTTCGATGACCAGATCGCAATCTGACCAGTCGGTATCGCTGATTGCTTTATTGGCAGTAAAACGAATCTTTTTATCATTAATCAACAGATGTTGATCATCACTATTTGCTGCATAATGCCAGCGGCCATGCACAGAATCGAAATTCAGCAAATGGGCGAGGGTGGCGGCATCGGCAGCAGGATCATTAATTTGTACAAACTCAATATCAGGCCAATCCCAGGCTGCACGGACACATAATCGACCAATCCTGCCAAAACCATTAATACCAATCTTCAATGCCATTTGGGAGCCTTAAAATATATGGAAAATCGAATGTCAATCGATTAATGTCAGAATTTGCTCCCCGAGCTGGATTTGATCACCGGCAACCAGCTTGCGGGCTTTACGGGTCTCAATTTCACCGTTTACTTTGACATGGCCATCAGCAACTAGCTGCTTAGCTTCGGCACCACTGCTGGCGAGTCCTTCAAACTTCAAGACTTTAAATAAAGCCACCGGGCTGCTGAGCAGTGTTACTTCAGTAATGGATTCGGTCATTGACGACACCTTAGATCAGGAAAAATGCCAAATGGCAGCTATTTTTTTAAATAAAGATAAGCGCATAATCATTTTATTATCAAAGGACTGGCTATGAAATTTATTGTTACTGTTATGCAACTATTGATTATTGCGGTATTAATTTATCCGTTCTTTTATTTGTGGGAAACGGACAAAGTTGAAAAGTTGTGTGATGGATTAACCATTGGTATGCCCGCAGAAGACATTATTGCCAAAGCTGATCAATATTTTCTGAAATGGCACGAAAAACCATCAGCTGATGCTGATAAGTGGCATTTGCGGATTATTTCCCGGGCATCATTTGCCGGATTTAGTTGTGACATCAAAGGCTTGGGAAAAAAAATGTCATCCGCCCGAATAATTAAAGGTACAGACACACCCTGAGATGTGTCTGTGATATGCCTAAATGGCGCTTGATGCGTAATTAATCAGAATACCTGCCGCTACTGCAGAGCCGATAACACCGGCCACATTCGGTCCCATCGCATGCATCAGCAGGAAGTTATGTTTATCGGCTTCCAGACCTAACTTATTCGATACGCGTGCAGCCATCGGTACGGCAGACACACCAGCTGAACCAATCAATGGGTTAATCGGTTCTTTGATTAATTTATTCAAAATTTTTGCCATAATCACACCAGACGCGGTACCGATAGAAAAGGCCACCATACCCAGCAATAAAATACCCAGAGTCGTTGGATTTAAAAACGACTCGGCGTTGAGTTTCGAGCCGACCGCTAAACCTAAGAAAATCGTAACGGTATTGATCAGGGAATTCTGTGTGGTGTTGCTTAACCGGTCAACGACAGCACATTCTTTCATCAGATTGCCGAAACAGAACATACCTAACAGCGGCGCCGCATCCGGCAGAATGAATGCCACCAGAATCAACAATAACAACGGGAAAACAATTTTTTCCCGTTGTGAGACTTCGCGCTGCTGGTGCATGCGGATTTTGCGTTCTTTTTCGGTGGTCAACGCCCGCATGATAGGCGGTTGAATTAACGGTACTAGTGCCATGTAAGAATAGGAGGCAACGGCAATGGCGCCGAGCAAATCGGGGGCTAATTTACTGGCGACATAGATAGATGTCGGACCATCAGCACCACCAATAATACCGATAGCTGCAGCATCAGCCAGACTGAAATCAAAAACGCCAAAGGCTGACAGTAATACCGCGCCCATTAATGTCGCAAAAATACCGAACTGTGCAGCAGCACCCAAAAATAGTGTTTTTGGATTGGCCAACAGCGGGCCAAAGTCGGTCATGGCGCCAACACCCATAAAGATGATCAGCGGAAAGGCGCCACTCTCAATACCAACGGTATAAAAAATATGCAGAATACCGCCGACCTCAGCAAGGCCCGCACCGGGAATATTGGCTAAAACACCACCAAAGCCAATCGGTACCAACAATAACGGCTCAAAGTTTTTCTTGATGGCCAGATACAGCAACAACATGCCGATCAAGATCATCACACCTTGTCCAGCTTGCATTTGATGCAGGCCCGTGGCATCCCAGAGTAGTTGTAATTTATCCATGTCTAGCCTTTAAGCGATAGTTACTAGAACGTTACCAACTTTGGTGGTATCGCCTGGTTTAACAAAAACACCTGCGACGGTGCCGGCTTTTTCAGCAACGATTTGAGTTTCCATTTTCATGGCTTCCAAAATCAATAGCACATCACCTTCGTCAACTTTCTGGCCGGTAGAGACCATCACTTTCCAGATATTGCCTGACAGTGGTGCTTTAACCGGTTCACCTTCACCCACCGGTGCTGCTTGGGGTTTATTGGCGACCTGACTAATATCGCCACCTTCGTTAACTTCAACGACATATTGTTCGCCATTGACATTTATCGTGTAGGTTTCCGGACCGGCCGCACCTGATTTTTTGGCCGAAGCCGCAGCGGCTGACTGTAATGTCGGTACCGGTTCGAAGGCGTCTGGATTATCGCGGTTCTTGAGGAATTTCAGTGCAGTTTGATGGAAGAGGGCATAGGTCAGTACATCGTCAATTTTTTGCTCACCCTCGGCGAGTTCAAAGCTGTCTTCATCAGCCAGCTTCTCCAGCTCGGCAGTTAAGGCTTCGAGTTCCGGCTCCAGTTTGTCAGCTGGTCGGCAAGTTATCGGTTGTGCACCTTCCAGAACCCGATCCTGCAATTCTTTATTGAACGGTGCAGGTGCAGCGCCGTATTCACCCCGCAACAGGGCCTGGGTTTCTTCGGTAATGGTTTTATAACGCTCACCGGTCAGCACATTAATGACCGCCTGAGTACCAACAATTTGCGAGGTAGGTGTGACCAGAGGGATAAAGCCCAGATCTTCACGCACCCGGGGAATTTCTTTCAACACTTCATCCATACGGTCCAGTGCATTTTGTTCGCGTAGTTGGCTTTCCATATTGGTCAGCATGCCGCCCGGAACCTGTGCCACCAAAATGCGGGCATCAACACCGCGCAGGGAGCCTTCAAAGGCAGCGTATTTTTTACGCACTTCACGGAAATAAGTGGCAATTTCTTCCAGTAATTCGATATTCAGCCCGGTATCACGATCAGTGTCTTTGAAAATTGCAACGACAGATTCGGTGGCTGAATGGCCATAAGTCATCGACATTGACGAAATGGCGCTGTCGACATTATCAATGCCGGCTTCAACACATTTCATAATAGTGGCGGTCGATAAACCCGTAGTGGCATGAGACTGCATGTGAATGGGTATCGAGATGGTTTCTTTGAGACTGGTTACCAGTTCATATGCCTTATAAGGCGTTAACAAACCGGCCATATCTTTGATGGCTAAAGAATCAGCGCCCATTTCTTCGATGCGTTTGGCCATATCCAGCCACATTTGCAAATCATGCACAGGGCTGATGGTGTAAGCCATGGTGCCTTGTGCATGCTTACCGGTTTCCAGGACCGCCTTGATGGCAACTTCCAGATTGCGTGGATCGTTCATGGCATCAAAAACACGGAACACATCGACGCCGTTTACAGCTGCGCGTTCGACAAATTTAGCAACCACATCATCGGCATAATGGCGGTAACCGAGCAGATTCTGACCACGCAGTAACATTTGTTGCCGGGTGTTGGGCATGGCGGCTTTTAAACTGCGGATACGATGCCAGGGATCTTCACCTAAATAGCGGATACAGGCATCGAATGTGGCGCCGCCCCAGCTTTCCACTGACCAGAAACCGACTTGATCGAGCTTATCGGCAATTGGCAGCATATCGTCCAGCCGTAGCCGGGTGGCAAATAAAGATTGATGAGCGTCGCGCAGTACGACATCAGTGATTCCCAGAGCTTGCTTTTTATCAGTCATGACGGGGCCTTAAACAAAATTCAGTGACAGCGAAAGCATTATTTATGCTTGGCGCGATAACGGTGAATGGCACCGGATAAGACGCTGATGAGGTTGGCGTCTTTGGCAGCGCTGCTGGGTTCAGAAGAAATACCCAGCACAGCGGTAGGCGCAGGAATGCCTTCAGCTGGCAGCATGCCCACGCGTTTTTCATAAAAGGTGATTACCCGCGACATTAAGGCTGTCGCCAACACCAGCAAGGTCAAAAATATGAACACAAAGCCCATGCCAATTAACATGAGATTTAAGCCTTCAGCGACAAAGTTGTCTGCATTCATTATCCGTCTCCGCTATCAGGACGGCTTAACTATCCAAACTCAATTTAAACAAATCGCTTTCGGGATCAGATAGTTAAACCAAAACAGCCGCGCATTATAGCATTCTTGACTGCTCTGACCTATTTCAAAAGGCAATATACCGCTGGCCGATATTTGCAGCAGTTAACCAAATGGTCAACCAATAAATGAATAATTTCTGACTGCAGAATGAACTGGCGAAAATTTTGTGTAGTCCTATACTGAACTTTGTTTCTCACCCTCAGGAGTATTATTTAACGTGACCCCCGGCAGCGATGATTTATGGTTTTTGCCTTTAGGTGGCTGCGGGGAAATTGGTATGAATTTGAATCTGTATGGTCACAACGGCCGCTGGTTAATGGTTGACTGTGGCGTCACATTTGAACCTGAAACTGATATCGACGGTCTGCCTCTAGCTTCGCACGCGCATGTACAGATGGCTGATCCGCAATTTATATCAGAACGTCATCAGCTGTTGGATGGTTTAGTGATTACCCATGCCCATGAAGATCATGTTGGCGCGGTCGCTTATTTGTGGCCACAGCTGAAATGTCCTGTTTACACCACAGCGTTTACCGCTGAAATTTTGCGTCGCAAATTGGCTGAAGCCAATCTTTTGGATCAAGTACCGCTGATTATTGTCGATCCCGCTGAAAAACGGCAGATTGGTGTATTTGAATTGCGTTGGTTACGACTGACGCATTCTATTCCGGAGCCATTTGCCTTATTGATTAGCACGCCGGTTGGTAAGGTATTTCATACGGCTGACTGGAAGCTTGATAAAGCGCCAGTGCTGGGTTTGCCTTATAACGCTGCCGATTTTCAGGATCTGGCCAAAGCTGAAGTCAATGCGATGGTTTGTGATTCTACCAATGCCAATGTTCAGGGCTGGTCGGCAACCGAGGCCAGTTTGCATAAGGGCTTACTCAAACATATTGAACAAGCCAAAGGCAGAGTAGTGGTAACTTGTTTTGGCAGTAATATTGCCCGCCTGCATACGCTGGCCAATATTGCCCAACAAACTGGCCGGCATGTGGGACTGTTAGGTCGTTCCTTGCTGAATACCTTGTCAGCAGCCAAAGCCACAGGTTTTTGGAATGGCACTGAAACGCTTGTTGATCCGGCGCACCTTGCCTACTTGCCAAAACACACCGTTTTACTTATCGCGACCGGCAGTCAGGGTGAGCCGCGTACGGCACTCAATCGTCTCAGTTTAAATAGCTTTCGGGATCTGCAATTAGAACCCGGCGATACAGTTATTTTCAGCTCAAAAGTGATTCCGGGTAATGAGCAGGCAATAGACGCGCTGACTGAACGTCTTAAAGCCATGCAGATCGATGTTATTGATGAAAACAACAGCGCCTTACCGATTCATGCTTCAGGGCATCCGGCATCGGATGAACTAAAAGCTATGTATCAATGGGTGCAACCGGACTGTGCGATTCCGGTTCATGGAGAAATGATGCATATGAAAGCCAATGCCAATATTGCCAAAGCGGTTGGTATACGCCAGCAACTGGTTGGACAGAATGGCGATATGTTTTACATCGCACCAGCGATCGGTATCAGAAGACATGCAGTAAAAACCGGTCGGCTGGGATTAAAACCTGGTGGCAAACTGGTTAAAGTTTATTAAGCTTCAGCCTCGAAAATCGGACCACGCCGTTCAGCAGCCACCCGGCGTTCAATCATGGGTTTTTGTTTTCTCTTACGCCGATCACGTCGACGCCGCCGATCTTCATTGATGACCCACGGACTATCCGTGGTCAGGGTTTCGGGCTGACGCACACTGCTGTTAGGCGGTGCATAGCTGTAACTGTGTCGGTATACGCGCGGTATTTCAATCATACTCGCAACTCTAATAAGGCTTATATAAACACGTAGCGGACTGATTTTTAATAACTTTAATTTTTATGTGCTTCACCCATTAAGGCTGGTGGTTAGCCGGGGTCACCGGTAAACTCAGGTCATATGTAGAAAGGTGGATGTATGCAATCAGCATTAAAAGTCGGTTTGGCGCTGGGCAGTGGTGCGGCACGCGGCTGGGCTCATATCGGTATTGTCAAAGCACTGGCTAAAGCCGGTATCAAACCAGATATCGTTGTCGGCACCTCCATCGGAGCTCTGGTTGGCGCGGCCTATTTATCAGAACGAATGGATAAACTTGAGGATCGGCTTTTGGCGCTTGATCGTCTTGATACGGCACGGTTTTTCAAACTCTCGGCAAGCTTTACAGGGCTTGTTAATAAATCGCGGGTACATGATTTTTTAACAGGATATATAAATGCTGATTTGCAAATTGCCGATTTGTCAGCGACTTATGCATCGGTTGCGACGCATTTACATTCCGGCCGTGAAGTTTGGAATACGGAGGGAAATTTGCTGGAAGCAGTATGGTCATCGATATCACTGCCCGGTTTGTTTCCGCCAATTAAGCAAAAAGGTCGCTGGTTGATCGATGGCGGACTGGTTAATCCGGTACCGGTTTCAGTATGCCGTGCACTGGGTGCTGATATTGTCATTGCCGTAAATCTAAATGGCGATATTATTGGTAAACATTTAACGCCGCCAAAGCCGCTTGCTGATAATGACGACGATACCGGCTTAGTCAGTCGCGTTACTGATTTTGTCAGCAATCATACCGGCAATATATTTAATGATGATAAAAAACAAGACGACATACCTAATTTACTGGATGTTATTGCCGCTGCTGTGAACATTACTCAGGATCGGATCACCCGCAGCCGTATGGCTGGAGATCCGCCGGAGATCTTATTGGAGCCACGCTTGGCAAAAATCGGTTTGCTGGAGTTTTATCGGGCCAGTGAAGCGATCGCTGCTGGTGAAAGTTGTGTACAAAACGCACTCCCTGATATTCGCAGACTTCTAGGCACGACTGACAACACTGATACCGAATTACAGGATAAATAAACAGGGCAGATTTCCCGTCTCCGGCTGGTGTATAGTCGAAAAAAATAAAGAATTCTTAAATACCTTAGGAGTGAAAAATGGCCAGTGTATTGAAGACCACTCACCATGGCGGTTGCCCGCATGACTGCCCCGACACCTGCTCGATGGTTTACACCGTCGAGAACGGCAAACTACTTAGCGTTAAAGGCAATGCTGAGCACCCCATGACTCGCGGTGGTCTCTGCGTCAAGCTGAAAGATTATGAACAGCGCCACTATCATCCCGATCGTTTGTTGCATCCCATGCGCCGCGTTGGACCTAAGGGCAGCGGACAATTTGAGCGGATCAGCTGGGATGAAGCACTTGATGAAATCACATCACGATGGCAAGCGATTATCGAAGAGCATGGTCCACAGGCAATTATACCCTACAGCTACCTTGGCAATCAGGGGTTGGTGCATGGACTGAATGGTGCCGATGCTTTCTTTAATAAGTTGGGTGCAACTGTTTGTGAGCGAACATTTTGTGGTGAAGGATCCTGCACTGCCTGGTTATTAACCGTTGGTCCAACGGCTGGTGTTGATCCAGAAAGTTTTATTCATTCTAAATACATTGTGCTTTGGGGTTGTAACTCAGTCAGTACCAATTTACATCACTGGCATATCGTCAAAGAGGCGCAAAAACGTGGTGCCAAATTGGTAGTTATTGATCCTTATAAGTCACGCACGGCCAAAGAAGCTGACTGGCATATTGCGCCGCGGCCCGGTACTGATGGCGCGCTGGCGATGGCGATGATGCACACCATTATTGAACAAGGTCTGCACGATACTGACTATATCGAAAATTACACAGAAGGTTATGCTGCGCTGGCGGAACGGGTGAAAACCCGCACGCCTGAATGGGCGGCAGAAATCACCGGTGTTTCAGCGGAAGATATTCGTAAATTTGCCATGGAATTTGCCACCACACAGCCCGCTGCGATTCGTCTTGGTGTCGCACTGGAACGTAATTACGGCGGTGGTCAGGCAATTCGCGCCATTACCTGCTTGCCGGCTTTGACCGGTGCCTGGCGCCATGTTGGCGGCGGTGCGTTGCAATTCCCGGTTTGGGAGCATCCCTACAAGTTTGATGTGATTTGCCGGCCGGATCTTATCCCGGAAGGCACACAAGTGGTTAACGCCATTCAAATCGGCCGGGCCCTGACCGGTGAAATGGATCTGAAAGTTCCTATCAAATCTATGATGTGCTGGAATGCCAACCCGGTCACGCAAGCTGCTGAAACCGACAAAATTGTTGAAGGCTTAATGCGTGATGATTTGTTTTTGGTATCGGCTGAGCATTTCCTGTCAGATACTGCATCTTATGCCGATATCGTTTTGCCGGCCACCATGGGCGCAGAGCATGAAGATATGATTTTGTCGTGGGGTCACTTATATCTGACCTATAACGAAAAATGTGTTGAAGCCCCCGGTGAAGCCATCCCGAATCAGGACATCTTCCGTCGTCTGGCTGAACGTATGGGCTTTACCGAAGACAATTTCAAATGGTCAGACAGCGAATGTCTGGAAAATTATGTTGATTGGGATGCGCCGGCTTGTGAAGGCATCGATCTTGAGTATTTACGACAGCATGGTTATGCGCGTCTGAATGTGGGAACGCGTGATGATCGGGCGCCGCATAAAAATGGCAATTTCCCGACCCCGACGGGTAAGTGTCATTTTCAGGTGGAGGGCGCAACCAATTTTGTCGCAGGTCCGTTCAGGCAAATGTACGAAGGCTTTCAGCCGGGTGAGGCGCTTGATAGCCTACCGGATTATGTGGCCTCCAGAGAAACACCACAGACCAATCCAAAACTTGCCGAACGCTATCCGCTGAATATTATTTCGCCAAAAAGTCATGGCTTTATTAATTCCAGCTACGCCAATATGGAAACGAAACTGAAAGTCCAGGGCGAGCAGTTTGTGTTGATTAATGCCCGTGATGCCGATCTGCGTAACGTGCAAAATGGTGACAAGGTAAGGGTCTTTAATGATCGCGGTGCCTTTGAAGGTGTTGCGCAAATAACAGATGATGTCAATTCCGGTTTGGTGGTCGCCACATTGGGGTATTGGCGACAGTTAAATAAAGGCACGGTGAATTGTGTCAGTTCAGCAGAGCTGGTTGATATGGGCAACGCCCCGACCTTTACCGACAATCTGGTGCAGGTAGAACTGGCCTAGGAATACAGTCCATTTTCAAAGGGCGCAGTGCCTTGGGTACTGCGCCTTTTTTATTGCGCACAATCTATTCACCATGCTGGTTGAGTGTAAAAATCCAAATAAATTCCAAATTAGCTCAGGGGTTGGCATAACTGCCGATGCTGAGCAAGTTGCGTTAAATTAAACGCTGCTGCGGTTTAAACCTTCGGCTATAAAAGTTAAGTTATTGTTTTGTTTTATAAAAATCGAGGTTTAAATAATGGCAGAAACACAAGGTGCAACATTTAATGCAGATAAAGGCTACGTCGCATTTCTGGGTTGGAGTCTGGCAGCTATAGAAGCAGCAGCATCATTTGACCGGCGATATGTCGTCGTTGCACCGGATTGGGCAGAAGCTTATTGCACGGAACACGATATTCCCTATATCCCATGGAATTTTGAACGACTTAATGACCGATCATTAGAAATTGCCCAGACATTACAAGAACGGGGCGTTGATGTTGCTATTCCGTTGTTTGAAGAAACGGTTGAGTGGGCCGGGGCGATTAATTCGGTATTACTGGATAATCCACGGTTATTTGGTCAGTCACTGTTATTACGTGATAAGGCCTTAATGAAGCGACGTGCCCAGCTGGGTGGTATTCGCGTCGGTATTTTTGAAGAAGCCCACGATAAAGATGATGTGGTGCGCTTTTTAAAACGGGTCAACCAAACCTTGTTAAAGCTGGATGGTGATCCCAACGATCCCATTCATTTAAAAGCGTTTGATAAAGCTGGTTGTCTAGGTCATCGGGTGATCCGAACGCCGGATGAAGTCGATATGATCCCCGACGAAGAATTCCCGGTATTAATGGAATCGCACTTAGACGGGTGGGAGTTTGCTGTCGAAGCCTGGGTTCATAACGGTAAAATTCAGTTTTTGAATATTTCTGAATATGTGACACTGGGTTACTCGGTATTTGTACCGGCAACCCCAGAGTTAGAGCAATATCGGCCACAAATTGTTGAACAGATTGAAAAACTGATCAAAACCTTTGATATTGAATTTGGCTTTGTGCATCCCGAATACTTTGTCACCAGCGATGGTGAAATGTACTTTGGAGAAGTAGCTTATCGGCCGCCTGGTTTTAAAGTCTTTGAGTTGCTGGAACGGGCGTATGGCTTTAATGCTTATCAAGGGTTGATCCTGGCATTTGATCCGAAAACCACCGAGCAGGAAATCGCTGACTTCTTCCCCACCGAAGTTGTCGATGCCAAAGGTCATGCTGGTTGTTTCGGTGTTTACCCACGTCGCCGCGTGGTCAGCCGTCTGGAAATTCCGCAGGAAACTGAAGATCATCCATACTTTGATTTTCACGAACTCAACGCCCCACTCGAAGAGACCGTGACTAAGCGGACCGCCTTCGGCACGCACTGGGGTTTGGTATACTTTTTTGGTGAAAACCCCGAAACCATGCGAGATTTATTGAAACATCAGGAATCATTGGATTTCTATGTTTAAATAGCATCTGCACCAGCCAATTAAGTAAGGAATCAGTTTGATTGAACCAATCACTGACAACAGCACTGAGCAGCAAGCGCAATTAATCGCTAAATTAACCGATGCCATCGAAGTGCTGGCCAAAGCACAAGACTTCGCCAAGCCAACTAAAGTCAGGCGGGTGTTTGATACAGTCAGGCGGATTCTTTATATGCCGGACGGGTGTGCGTTAGTTGAGGCTGTTGTGCCTGACATTGAGGCGGCAGGGATATTTAAAAACTCCGATTACGATCAGCCGCAGATTTTGCTACCTGCATTAAGCACAACTGCTTTAAAAAGTGCCGATGCTGACTCACTGGTTATCGAAGTACTGAGTCAGCTGCGCATGCTGGCAATTGCCAAGCAGGATTATTTGCACCCGGGGATTTCGGCAGAGCAGGCACATCATTTTCTGACGCAAGTGTTGGCTATCAATTTACAGCGCATATTTACCCCGGCCGATGAAGCTGAACGTGAGTTACAGGGGCGTCTTGGACAGATAAGCCGGCATTTATTGCAGCATCTGGCAGAACAAATCGGTTATCAGCACATCATTGAACAGCTGATTGATGAAATCTGGCGGATCCTACAACAGCGGCCGATTCAGGTCGACAGTATCAAACATATGATTCTGCAGATCGCTATTTGCCGGCAAAATCCTGATATTGATTTGGGTAATAGCAGTCATGGCGCTGATCGGTTGATCAGCAGCTTGTATGGTCCGACACAGGCGAGCCGGGAAGACCCGGGCTTTGAGGTGTATTTGCAACGGCTGGAAGGCATGGATGTTGCCGCCCTGCAATTTGAAGCGACCGGTTGTGCCCGTGCAATGCACGATACCGGATTGGTTTCACCTTACCATGCGTTTTTAATTCGCTATTTGGAACAACACAGTGATCATCTTTTATCCGAAGCAATGGGGTTGTCCAGTACCGGCCGGGATTGTTTACTCAGTTACAGTGATCTGGTCCATGCCCTGATTGATTTTGCGGTGCATCCGGAAACAGCGCAATCTGTCTATGGCCTTGCTTTGATGCTGGAACGTTGCATCTTATATCAACCACCAGTGGCGCCAGCGCTATGGCGACAATTGGCTTTGCCGCTGTCCGAAATGGCGGTTCATCGTCTGGAAAGTTTGTATGGCAAACAGCCTTCGGCCAGTGCTCGCCTGATGGAGGGCGTGTTGTGTGTTTTGGGTCAGCCTCTGGGGGTTGGTCAGGGCAATAATCCGACCTGCCAGTCGGCCAGAGCAATTTCCATGTGGGCATATAACGATCCGGATTATTTGCTGCAGATGTTGGTATGGGCGGCACGTGATGATGAAGTCATTATGCATTTCGAGGGCCAGGCAATATCATCAGTAGACAGTCAATCTGGTGTTGCCAGCGAATTACCGATGGATTTAGATCCATTGTCTTTATTGCTGGTGCCCCATTTGGATCGCATTTATGGCGAAATGGGTCGCCGCTGTATTGGTAGGGAGGGCGATCCACATCGATGGATAAACCCTGAATTCCATGGTTGGTGGTGTGGCCGCGGCTTCAGTATTAATGTTGATGTCACCACCGGGCAATTATTTCAGTTAGATGATTTCTTAAGGCATTTTTATGCCAGTTATCATCCTTATTACAATGGTAATCAGCCTCTGATTCATCCCCAGCCAGCCGGTATTGCAGCAACAGACAGTGCATCGCGTTTTATTGGTTGGCATGCCATCACGATTCTTCGGGTGTCTCTGGATCCACATAAAGTCATGCGGGTATATTTCTTCAACCCGAATAATGATAGCGGCCAGAACTGGGGAGATGATGTGGTAGTCAGTACCGCCGGTAATTCCGAGCGTTTTGGCGAATCTTCACTGCCCTTTGAAGAATTTGCTTCACGCTTATATATTTTTCATTCTGATCCGTTAGAGCCCGGTGAGTTGGCATTGGTCAGTGACGACGAACTTCAAAGCGTAATTCGTCGTGTGCACCAAAGTTGGGGGGCAAGCCGCCTGCCCACAGAGACCACGCAGGGCAAGGTCATCTGAACTGAATGCAAGATAGCTCGACATATTTTTCACAGTCAGCAGTGCATCTTCAGGTTATGAATGTTTAATTTAATAATGGAGATGAACCGATGATGCGTGTTTCTGCTTTCGCTGTATTAATGTTGTTATCTATCTCAAGCTATGCAGAAAGCCAGTGTCCGGCTTTTTTGGACTATGAACTGCCAGAACTGCACTCTAAAGATACCGTCAATTTATGTGATGTCGCAGCTGGTAAATCCCTGCTGGTGATAAATACTGCCAGTCATTGTGGCTATACCAAGCAGTTTGAAGGGCTTGAAGCGCTGCATCAAAAATATAAAGATAAAGGTCTGATGGTGGTTGGTTTTGCCAGCAATGATTTTAATCAGGAAGCGCAAACCGAAGAAGAAGCCAATCGTGTCTGCCGGGAAAACTTTGGCGTTACCTTTACCATGATTGCCCCCAGCTACGTTACCGGGCAGCGTGCCAATCCGGTATTTCAGGAAATCAATCAGCAAAGTAACGAACCCGGCTGGAATTTCAGTAAGTATTTGATCAATCCTGAAGGCAAAGTGGTTGCAGCGTTTCCCAGCAAAGTGTCACCTGAAAGCGCCGAGCTCACCAAAGCCATTGAATCATTGCTGTAAGATTCATGACAACATGACGTGCTAAGCATTGCTTGGCCGCCTTAAATCCAGCAGGATAATAAAAAATACTGCTGGATTTTTTTATGGACGGCGAGTTATCAACTTTTTATCTATTACTGGTTGCGCTGGCCATAGGCTTACTGATTGGTGTTGAGCGTGGCTGGCAGGAACGTGATAGCCAGGAAGGACAGCGTGTTGCCGGTGTGCGCACTTATGGACTGATCGGTCTGCTGGGCGGCGTGCTTGGTGTATTGTCGTTGGAATTTGGTTCATTGATAGTGGGCCTTGGGCTAATTGGTCTGTTTATCTTGTTGGGTGCTTTTTTTCTCGCCAAACAAATGCGTCAGGGTAGTTGGAGCATTACCAGTCTGGTCGCAGCGCTTCTGGTGTATTTGCTAGGTGCGTTGGCCGTAACGGGGCAAGCTATCATCGCATCGTCCCTGGCAGTGGTCATGGTGTTATTGCTCAGTAATAAACCAATCCTCCATGGTTGGATAAGAAAACTCGAAGCTGGCGAATTAAAAGCCGCCATCCAATTATTACTGATGTCGGTGGTTTTGCTTCCCGTATTGCCAGACCAGGGTTATGGCCCTTGGCAAGTGCTCAATCCCTATAAAATATGGTGGATGGTGGTACTGATTGCCGGCATTTCGTTTGTTGGCTATTTCGCCATGAAAATTGGCGGCGCCCGTCGGGGTATCTTATTTACCGGCTTGTTTGGCGGGCTGGCCTCATCAACTGCCGTCACGTTGCACTTATCAAAACTCGGCAAACAGGCCAGCGAGATCCGTTCAGTTATCGCCAGTGCAATTCTGATTGCCTGCGGCACCATGTATCTCCGCATGTTGATTCTGGTGGCCATTATTAACCGTAGTCTGCTGCCTGATTTGTGGTTACCGATCATGGTGATGGCTATTTTGACTTATCTGCCGTCATTATTCTGGTTTCACCGTGATAGCCATCATATTGCCGGGCCTGTTTCGGCAATATCGAATCCGTTGGAAATTCGCACTGCACTGGGGTTTGGGTTGTTGCTAGCAGTAGTAATGTTTCTCGGCGTTTTTTTGCGGGAAACGTTGGGTGATGCCGGCGTGCTGATTTTGTCGACAGTAACAGGTATTGCTGATGTCGATGCCATTGTGTTGTCGTTAATCGGTATGGCGGAGTCAATCAGCAGCCAGTTATTTGTCCTCGGCTGCGTGATTGCTGCGGCTATGAATAATCTGCTGAAAGCATTGATGGCCGGTGTCATTGGCGGACGTGAGCTGGCGATTAAAACCTCGCTGCCACTTGTTATCAGTGCGGTTGTTGGTGTTTCGCTTGCAATGATTATTTATTAAACAGGTTTTTCGAAGTCATAAGGGAAATTAAACTATTGTTTCTTCTGAATTAAAGCTTCTATTTTTTATAAACCCCAAACATAAATAGCAACACATTATTATAAAAATGCTATTTTGTTCACAAAAATTCTAATGTAATACTTCGTCCGACCGATAATGAATACACGACAAACTTAATTATTTGATGTGATTCAAACACTAAAAATACATAACAGGAGCAAATAATGAGTAAAACGATCTTGATAGTTGATGACTCCTCCTCAGTAAGGCAGGTAGTCACCATTACTCTCAAGTCCGCAGGTTACGATGTGATCGAAGCAAGCGATGGCAATGATGCTTTAACCAAACTCAATGGCCAGAAAATTCACCTCATCGTCAGTGACGTTAATATGCCTGGCATGGATGGCATCACTCTGCTGACAAAAGTGAAGCAGTTGCCCAACTACAAATTCACCCCAGTCTTGATGCTGACCACAGAAGCGGGTGCGGAAATGAAAGCCAAGGGGCAAGCCGCTGGTGCAAAAGCTTGGTTAGTCAAGCCATTTAAACCTGAGATTTTGCTTTCTGCCGTATCGAAATTGACATAAATAAAACATAATCAGGCTCGTTGGTTACTATGACAATAAAGATAACTAAGCAAAACAGAGGTTCCACAATTAAGTTCTCTGACGAGCTTACGATATTTGAGGTATCAGACCTCACAGAAAAACTGAATCAGAAACAAATAGATTTTAGCCAAGATATTTTGTTGGATCTGGAAGACCTTCATGATATTGACACGGCCGGTATCCAGCTCCTTCTATGTATCAAAAAAAACTGTCAGAGTAATGCGGCTAAAATCACCATTAAAGCTGTTAGTGAAGATGTTTCCCAGAAACTGCAACTCTTCAGCATAGATGCCCACATACCGCAGTTAAACGGAGAAGGTCATCATGACTGATCCACTTGATACCTTTCGAACTGAAGCTCGAGAGCATCTAGTCGCGCTCGAGGAAGCGCTGCTGGAAATGGAAGAATCCCCAGCCAATCCTGATCTCATTGACCAAGCCTTTCGCTCAATGCATACCATCAAGGGTGCGGGTGGTATGTTCGGCTTTGATGATCTTTCGGGATTTACCCATCATTTGGAAACTGTATTTGATAGGATTCGTTCGGGTGCGTTCAGTATTAATGCTGAAATGATTGGCATTGTCCTTGAAGCCAAAGATCACATCGAGGATCTCCTCCATGATGAGCAGCAAACCAACGCTCAATCGATACGCGGTCAAGTTATATTGAATAAACTCAATGCGGCATTGCCTGATTCTGAAGCGTTATTGCCTTTGGCTGACGGTGGAGAACAAAGTGCAGCGGCAGAGGCAACATCCAATCCAGAGACTTCCAAGGCCACCGAGAATAAAAAGGTTTTCACTTGGCGTATTACCATCAAACCTTCAGTAACAGCATTTGCTGATGGCTTCGACATGCTGCCGATATTTAGAGAGTTGGATCAACATGGTCCTATGCATGTCACGACCTACACCACAGAATTACCATTACTATCGGCGTTAGATGCTGAACAGTGTTATCTGGAATGGGATGTGCTCTTAACAACCTCTGCCGATAAATCGACTATTCAAGATACGTTCATTTTCGTTCAAGATGACTGGCAGGTTGCCATTCATGAAATTGATGCTGATGCTTATGACAATGATCAGCTTGGCGAAATCCTCGTAGAAAGAGGTGACATTAAACGCGAAAAAATTGAAGCATTACTTCAAACGCAAAACAAAACGGGTAAGATTCTCCAAGATGCCGGATTGGTGAATGATGAACATATTAATGCAGCCCTGACCGAACAAAAAGTCATTAGAGAAACCAAACAAAAAAAGCAGCAGCTTGAACAGGATTCGACCGTCAGAGTACCGACCAGCAAATTAGATATTTTAATGGATTTGGTTGGTGAGCTTGTGATTGTTCAAGCTAGAATTAATCAGGTTTCTCACGAATATGAAGATGAAAAGTTGCTCTCTATCGCTGAAGAGTTGGATAGGTTGAGCATGAACCTACGTGACAATACTTTCGATATCAGAATGTTGGCAATTGGCACCACCTTCAGCCGTTTCAGAAGGTTAGTTAGAGATCTTTCGAATGATTTGGGCAAAGAAATCAAATTAGTGACTGAGGGCGCTGAAACTGAGTTAGACAAGATGGTTATTGACCGTTTGGCTGACCCGTTGGTACATCTCATTCGTAACAGTATAGACCACGGTATTGAGTTACCGAATATACGCAAAGAAGCTCAAAAGCCAGAACAAGGCACCATCACACTGTCAGCGCAACATGAAGAATCGCATGTGGTGATTAAAATCACCGACGATGGTGCGGGCCTAGATCCTGAGAAACTTCGCGCTAAGGCAGTCGAAAAAGGCATTATTGCCAGTGATACATCACTGAATGAATCAGAAATATACAACTTAATATTTGAACCGGGTTTTTCTACCGCCAAGGCGGTGACCGATGTATCGGGTCGTGGTGTCGGCATGGATGTGGTGAGAAGATCCATCGAGTCACTCAGAGGTGAAGTCACTATCGACAGCCAGAAAGGCCAAGGATCCACTGTCAAAATCAGATTGCCCATGACTCTGGCCATTATTGAAGGACTGATGGTAGCAGTTGCAGATGAAAAATATGTCTTGCCACTCAGCGCGGTGGAAGAGTGCATCGAACTCAATTCTGACAGCAAATTAAATGATCAAAAGCAAGTAGCCAACGGTCAAGCCAGTCACCTGATTCGTGTTCGTGACGAACTTGTCCCATATATCCGTTTACGTGACTGGTTTGAGGTGGGGGGCGAGACGCCTGATATCGAACAAATCGTGCTGGTTAATGCGGGCGATCAACTGTTCGGCTTTTGTATCGATGAAGTTGTTGGACAGCATCAGACCGTCATCAAAAGCCTTGGTAAGCTCTATCAGGGGTATCCAGGGCTTGCTGGCGCCACCATCCTTGGGGATGGCGGAGTTGCCATGATTATTGATGTAAACCAACTGATTGCACAGGTTCAATCTGGAACGACTCATTAATGATGGGGTGATGGCTAATGACACATAAAAATTTATATACGACTGATAGAACTGGAGAAAGCACATGAATAAACTAACATTAAGAGCATGGTTACTAATCTCATTTGGTGTGCTTTTCTTACTGTTATTATCGGCAAATATCATTGGTATCGCATCACTAGCTAATCTTAATGACAAACTGAATGCGCTAGTTGATGGGCCGGTTGAGCGTCTCTCACTCGCTAAGGATTTGTCGAATAACCTTACTGAGATTAGTCGTAGCGAAAAAAACCTTATTTTGGCCAGCAGCCAACAAGATATGGATAACTATGCCTCGGAAATGGATGAGCGTAATAAGCTACTAGACGAAGACATTGTCAAGTTGATGGCGCTAATCCCTGCTGACGATAAGCCTACTTTAAACGATTTCAGCAGCATCTGGGATGACTATACTGAGTCTAGCCAAGAGATTCGCAGACTTGCTCGTTTAAACTCAAATGTCAGAGCTGAGGCTTTAAGTAAAAATGAGGCACAGGCTGCAATAGATGAAGCAATAAGCCTTATTGAATCATTGACAGATAGTGCTGAGCGAGACATTCAGCAGGCTTCGACCTTTGACATTGCCGTGGCGCAATCAGACATTATCATGTTAACCAGTCAGATTGGTCGTAACCTCATTGAAATTCAGCGTGGTGAGAAGGACATTATCTTAGCCTCGACACAAGCTGAAATGGCCAGCATTGCCGAGGCGCTTGATATAGTCGAACAAGATTTGAATCAACGATTAGATGAGTTGAAATCAAAAATTGCTTATCAATATCGCGATACAGTTAATCGTTTTGAACAAGCCTTTGACAAATACTATGCCCTACATAGAAAAGTCAGAGAAACTTCATTAGAAAATGGCAATCAGTTGGCAACTGACTTATCAGCTTCAAAAAGTCGACAGCTTTTGGATAACGCTGAAGATAAATTAGCCGTCATTCTTCAAACAAGTCGAGATGACCTGAGCGCAGCGCAATTAGAAACCGATGAACTGTATGCGAATGCCAGGAATTTTTTAATTGGCCTATCCATTGCTTCATTGATCATAGTCTTTTTGGCGGTCGGGTTCATGTTGTATCAGCTTAAACGCATTGTCAGAGAAGTGAAGCAATCAGTTGACTTTGTTGATTCCGGCAGTGGCGAAACCAGTGAGGCTGCGCAATCTATTGCCGAAGGCTCAACGGAGCAAGCGGCATCACTAGAACAAGTGTCTTCATCTATGGAAGAAATGTCGGCCAATATTTCTCATAGTGCCGAAAACGCCCAGCAAACCGAACAGATTGCCCGTAAATCGGCTGAAGATGCCGAAGAAAGTGGCAAAGCTGTCGGCGAAGCGGTGCTTGCGATGAAAGATATTTCTGAAAAAATCGCAATTATCGAAGAAATTTCAAGACAAACGAATTTACTGGCGCTGAATGCTGCCATTGAGGCGGCCAGAGCAGGTGAGCATGGCAAAGGTTTTACCGTAGTAGCCGCTGAGGTACGCAAGCTTGCTGAACGAAGCCAGAAAGCAGCAGCCGAAATTGTTGAGCGATCTAACTCTAGTCTCAGTATTTCAGAGAAAGCAGGCGAGATGCTGAAACAACTGGTTCCAAATATTAAAAAGACATCTGAACTGGTGCAGGAAATTTCTGCTGCTTCACGGGAACAAGATACGGGTGCAAGTGAAATTAATAAGGCCATTCAACAATTGGATCAGGTAGTACAACAGTCAGCTGCCGCCGCTGAGGAGCTGGCTGGCACATCCGAGGAACTGTCACATCAGACCAAATCACTGCAGGGTTCGATTTCAATGTTGATGAGAACAGATGATGCAACCATAGAATCATCACGGCAGATGCCATCCAGAAAACAAGGTGTGATCAAACAACAGGCGAATCCAGTAAATCAAAAACGACATGACAAATCGTCTAATGGTGTTGAGCTGGATATGGATGATGATGAGGACTTTGTTAAATACTAGGAATGTCGCTGATGAAAAATGCTGAAAAAATTGAAACAACTGAGGCAGGTAACGCAATTCAGCTGCTGACATTCTCTCTTGATGGTGAGGTTTTCGGTGCTGACATCAGTCAAGTGCAAGAGGTGCTGGAATTCGAAAATATTACCCGTGTCCCTCGCACGCCGCAATATATGATGGGGGTTATCAACCTGAGAGGAACCGTTGTGCCAGTGGTGGATTTGAGGCAACAATTTGAGATGAAGGTTTCGCCACCTACAGTTGATACCTGTATCGTTATTGTCGATGTTCTGATTGATAATGAGCAAACTTCGTTGGGGCTGCTAGCAGACGCTGTTAGAGAGGTGATTGTCCTAAACGACCGTGATATCAGCCCAGCGCCCAAAATAGGTTCTAGTGTAGATACCCGCTACATCTTGGGAATGGGCAAGCATAATGATGAATTTCTTATAATATTGGATTTGCAAAAAATCTTTTCTACAGATGAATTGGAAGAGTTGGTTGGGCAATTGGTTGATGCAGAAATGCCTAACGCAAATGAAATGAATAACAATGCTTCCAGCCAATGACGAATATACCATCGACAACAAAGCAGGTGGGCTGAGCGACCATTACCATGCGCGCGTGACTAAGTTTATGAATGAGCATACGGGTATACAACTGCCCGAGGCCAAGCGTTATCTTATTGAGGGGCGCCTTAGGAAATGTCAGCGTCGCTTGGGTTTTGCTTCGCTTAGCGATTATCTGGACTATGTATTTGATGCCTCTGGTGGGACACTCGAACAAGTCAATCTGATAGATGCGCTAACCACAAATAAAACGGATTTTTATAGAGAGTTAGAGCACTTTAAATGGTTGGAATCCATTTACATCCCTGAGCTTGTGAGGAGCAAAAAAATAGGCTGGTCTGAGCCACTCAGGGTATGGAGTGCTGGATGCTCGTCGGGGGAGGAGCCATACACCATTTCAATTGTTTTGAATGAAGTAAAAGCAAATCATCCAGACTTTCGGTTTGAGATATTAGCAACGGATATTTCCCAAAGCTCACTTGATACGGCCAGAAGAGGTATTTACGCCCATGACCGTATTAACCCTGTGCCGAGAGTATTGCGGCAAAAATATTTCCTGCGCAGTGCGAACAAAAAAGACAACCTTGTCAAAATGTCGCATACCTTGAAGCGGCCTATCACATTTGAGGAATATAACTTAATCACCGGTGATTTTAGATTCAAGCAATCTTTTCACCTCATTTTTTGCCGTAATGTCATGATTTACTTTTCTAAGCCTGATAGAGAAAAGCTGATTCACCGGTTTATAAAAGTTATGGCTAAGGAAGGCATTTTTTTTAGTGGTCACTCAGAGCGTATTGGTGATGAAGTGGATGCTTTTAAACAGATGATACCCACTGTCTACAGGAAGCATTATGGATAAGCCAAAAATTAAGGTTATGTTGGTTGATGACTCTTCGCTGGTCCGGCAGACATTATCTGAGCTCTTAAGTGGAATTGAGGATATTGAAGTCATTGCTGTAGCCCAGGATCCTTTTATTGCCGCTGAAAAATTAAGAAAAACAGTCCCTGATGTCATCATTCTGGATGTTGAGATGCCGCGCATGGATGGCATTACCTTTTTGAAAAAAATCATGTCTCAGCATCCTATCCCCGTCATTATTTGCTCGTCACTGGTCGCAGATGGCTCAGACACCATTATGTCTGCCTTAGAGGCTGGCGCAGTCGAAATCATTAAAAAGCCTGCCGTTGGCACACAGCGATTTCTGGTCGAGTCCCAAGTCCTAATAACCGATGCCATTCGGGCGGCGTCTAAGGTAAAACCTAAGCCTAAGTATCAATCAAAACCTGTTCGGCAGAAGTTGACAGCCGATGCCATGCTGGCAAAGGGCGGCGGAAACAAAGCCATGGCTGAAACAACCGATAAGGTCATTGTCGTAGGCTCTTCTACCGGTGGCACCGAAGCGGTAAGTGAAATTTTGCATAATATGCCGGTTGACTGTCCTGGGATTGTTGTTGTTCAGCATATGCCGGAAGGTTTTACCAAGTCTTTTGCGAACCGACTAAATGCAACCTGTGCTATTCATGTCAAAGAAGCCAAAGACGGTGACAATGTAATTAATGGGCAGGCTTTGATTGCACCTGGTGGTCTGCACACTTTGTTGAAACGAAGCGGGGCGCGTTATTTTGTGCAAATAAAAGATGGTCCGTTGGTTTCTCGACATCGCCCCTCAGTGGATGTTTTATTTCGTTCAGCCGCTCGCTATGCAGGCAAAAATGCCTTAGCGGTAATCTTGACTGGCATGGGCGATGATGGTGCCAATGGAATGAGAGAGTTGCACGACACTGGCGCTAGAACCATTGCTCAAGATGAAGCGACCTCGGTCGTCTATGGTATGCCTCGAGAGGCTGTTGAAAGGGGCGGTGTTGATAAGCAGTTACCACTCGATAAGATAGCTGGTGCATTGATGAGGCTGGCTTAAATGCCTGATTCCCGCAAATTTATTAGTGAGAGTCAGTCTTGATTTGTCGGTACATGTAGTGATGTTGAATCATCAAGGGCAAAAAATAGTAAATTGCAGGTGTTAAAAAATTTGGTTGATGCTGTATACAAATTTATTTTTTGCCAAGCCGTTGGCATTATTTAAATAAGGAAATTTTTATGCTCAGTTCTTATCAATATGTCTATTTATAGAATTGCGATATGCAATCCAAAAGGTGGTGTTGGCAAAACGACATTGGCCTTAAACCTAGCTACTATGTTGCTTAAGCGAGGCATGGATGTAACTTTGATTGACTTGGATCAGCAGGCATCATTGCGGGACTGTATTCGCCAGCGTCCGGACAAAATGAACAAGATAAGTTGTTTAAGTTATTCTGTTGATGACTTTCTTGATTCTGAACATATGCATAAACATTGCGATAACGATAGTTATTTGATTATTGACTGTCCAGCAGGAATTAGCGAAAAACAGGTGGTCGCTTTAATTGCGGGGGTAGACAAACTAATTATTCCTGCCAATCCTTCCTATGTAGATATTAATGCATTAATACACCACGTATTCAGATTAGCAGAGCAAGATAAAGACTTTTCAAAGAAAGCAAAGTTGGGTTTGGTAGTGAACCGAGCTAAGCCATTTGTGAATAGTCATCGATTAGTGATTGATTGGTATGACCATATAGCAATCCCTAAAATAGGCGAGTTGCGCGACACAATCAATTACTCACTAAGTACTCAATATGGCATCGGCATTTCAGAAATGCCCATAAAAAGAGTTGAAAAAGATATCGGCTCTTGGGAAAAGATATATGACTGGGCCACGCATTAAGCCCTCAATATTTACCCAACAAATGTCTGGTTTAAAACGAACCATGCATTCGGGTGATTTTTATTTTGGTTCTAAAAAACTGTTAATTCATACGTTATTAGGTTCTTGTATCACTATTACGTTATGGCATCCTGAAAAGAAACTTAGCGGGATGTGTCACTTCGTTTTGCCAAAAAAATCAGGAAGTGAAACCACATCAACACTTAATCCTCGATACGGTGAAGATTGCATAAAATTGTTTCAACAGCACGCCCACCAACGTTCCACCCAACTTGCCGAATACGATATTAAAATTTTTGGGGGCGGTAATATGGGGCGAGGACGGAAATATCGGCATATTGGTCAGGATGATAGGATGCCAGTGGGTGATAGTAATACAGCTGCGGCAATGCATCTGCTTTCGACCGCTGGCGCCACAATAAAATTAGCGCATGTCGGAGAATTTGGCTACAGATCCATAATTTTTAATACTCAAACTGGTGATGTATGGGTGAAATTTACATCCTTATTAGGTGAAGACCATAACTTCAATGCCCTGAAAGGCCGCTTTTAATGGAAATAAAATGAAAACAACCTCGCTCATAGAAGAAAAAAAACAAGAGCAACTGGAGAAATTTAAAAACAGTCTTGTCAGCCTAAGTAGTAAGTTTGATATTAACAAACAAATAAATTACACATCGCACGAGACTGATGCGTTTATGACTGCCTTAGAATTTATCATGGGATGCAAACTTCAAGGTCGGCTTAAATGTGTCATCCCGCTAGTTAACATTGATATAAATCCGCTTGAGGTTGTTACATCAAAGATTTCATGGGAAATTTACGAAATAATTCTGGAGCAGGAGAGTAATGAGGATTGCTACTATTTTATCGTTAATGACTTGGGCGAGTGCTTGCCTATCATCAATGAAAATAAGTTATTAATTAATGTGCCCGTTACTGTCACTTTGCTCAGTAATATTATTTCCATCGGAACGCAAAGTGTCTTTCCTCGTGAATATTCAGTAACTTTAATGATGACCTTATTTGGCAGACATCTTAAAAACCTTAATATCCAAGAATTAATGCGTTCAATCACGTGCATGCTTCACCTCAATCAAAAGAATACAGAGTCAATAAGTATTATTATTCCAGAACTATATTCGAATGCGCTGGAACACGGTATTTTAGGACTGGATAGTGATTTAAAGTCGACTCCGGAAGGTTTTGCAGAATACTATCGTCAGCGAGAAGATAGGTTAACGAAGACCACAGGTGGAGGGCTAGTGATTAAGGTCGAGAAAAAAAATAAACAAGCACTCAATATTGAGGTTTCTCATAATGGCTTAGGATTTGATTATGTTAGCCTTAAAAAGACTCACGGCTTAAAGTTTCATGGCCGAGGACTGATGTTAGTTAGTCAATATTCGAAATATTTTCAATATTCAAAAAATGGCCGTTCTGTCACTGTTTCTATGAACAGCGAAAAAAATTAAAGCGAGTTCCTTATGACGAAGATTAAAACAGTTTTTTTATTTTCTTTGCTTACGGTCATGCTGACGCTTATTTATTTTTATATAAGTACGGTCGCTATGGTCGTTTCAATGATTGCGTTTGTGCTGGGTTATTGGCTAGCCAGGGCATCAATAAATGTTGCCCCATCAAGCAAGGAAGAAATAAAAAATATTGAACCTTCAAACGCTATTTCCGAAGAAGCACTTGATGATATGGCAGAACAGATTAATAAAATTACCGACGAACAAATGCAACTGATGGAGCAAGAGCAGGAGCAGGTTGCTGCGCTTATTGCAGACGCTGTAGTCAAGATGACGAACAGTTTCACAGGAATGCAATCCGTCAATGAAGAACAACAGGCAATTTTTCACAAATTGTTTGAAAAAAACGATGATCAAATGTCATTTGAAGAGTTTGTATCTGAAACAGAAACTCTTCTTGAATATTTTGTTGAAATGGTGCTCCGTAATAGTAAGGACAGTATTTATTTGATGCAGAAATTGGATGATATGACTGATAGGGTAAATTCGGTACTCTCGCTTCTTGATAATGTTAAAGGCATTGCATCCAGTATTAATTTGCTGTCACTTAACGCTTCAATTGAGGCTGCAAGAGCCGGTGAAGCGGGAAGGGGCTTTTCGGTCGTGGCGCAAGAAGTTCGAAGCTTGTCGGATGCAGCCGATAAAGTCAGTGATGAAATTAACACCCTTAGTACTCAAGTGATAGAAAAGCTGGACAATGTAAATGAAGTCGTTAAGCGGATTGCATCAAATGATATGAACCGGGCTATGGATGGCAAAACTAAAATTTCAGAGATGACTCATTATTTGAGAGATGAACATGTAATGATCAATGAGGCATTAGAAAAGAGTAATAAGATTAATAGTCACATAAGTTTGTGTGTTAGTGATGCTTTGGTTTCATTGCAGTTTGAAGATATGTGCAGACAGTTGCTAGAGCATTTGCAAAAAAGATTGCAGATTGTCAGAGAAGTAAACGAGCTATCGAGGTCTTCAGCGACATCGGAAATGGACAATACTACTTTTGAAGCTTTTAATGACCAGTTAAGTGATGCAAGTGCTCGCTTGTCAATGATTCAACCAAAGATATCCGAAACTGAGCACCAAAGTGTTAAACAAAAAGATCTTGATACCAATGATGTGGAATTTTTTTAAAAGAGGAATTTATGATAAAAAGTTTTTCAGAGGGTGGTAAAAATTTTATTAAAACAAGTAAGACCTTTACTTATGCGAACCAAAATGAGTTCAGAACTGCTTATGAATCTTTCGATGCCTCTAAACCAATTATAGTTAACATGGCCGAGACTGATTATGTTGATAGCGCCGCATTAGGTATGTTGTTGATTTTGAGAGAATATCTTGGTGACGATAAAGCCAAAGTGATAATTAGCAATCCAACAGATACGGTCTTAAATATTCTAAAAGTATCAAATTTTCAAAAAATATTCACTATTCTTGAATAATTGTTGTTGCATGATATATCGAATTATATATGAAAGTGAAATATCACCATCTTTCCAGCGATCTGACTTGGAACAAATTCTTATTTCATCTCGGAAAAATAATTATCGACTAGGCATCACTGGGTTTTTGGCATTCGGCAATGACACATTTCTGCAAGTGCTTGAGGGGGCTGAGTCGGCTGTTAAAGATCGTTTTGACATTATTTCACAAGATAATAGACATACAAAATTAACAACCCTTAAAACCGCTTTCAGCGATACCCGATTGTTTTCTTATTGGTCAATGAGCTTTAAAGTTCTAGATTCTGTAAGTTTTATAGAGACGAGAAATTTATTATTTAGCATCACCGATCCAGAGCAAGATAAAGACGATTTTCAATCACTTCAGTTATTGACAAGCATGCATGGTCAGACGGATTTTACTAAAGTAAAAATAAATGAAGAGGGATTTTTTGATAATCAAATAAGTAATAGAAAGTTTTGTTTATTTTCTACTGATGAAAAATTTCACAAAAAGTTAAATGAAGTTTTCCCAAAAAACTTATTAAATAGTCTTTTTAATGAAGAGGTCGCTTTTAGCGATTTTCTTCTAGAAAATGATGTCGATATTGTTTTTATAGATCTCAATGAGCTTAACTTAGAAGGTTATAAGTTATGCAAAAAAATTAAGACGTTGCCCAAAATGGTTAATGTCCCAGTGGTAATTGTTTCACACATGCGTAATACCCTAGTGGAAGAGTATGCGTTTGCATCTGAAGCAGATGAATTTATTTCCAAAAAGGAAAGCATTTTCACAATCAAGGCTAGGTCTTCACAGCTTTTAAAATTAAAAGACACGCTACAAAGTTTGGCCAAAGCTAATGACAATCTTAACGCAGAACGTTTTGAAGTTGAGAGAGTTCTTGATCACCTGCGTAAGGAATGTTCGCCCCAGAAATCACCTCAGTTAGATTATTACCTGACCCCTCTTGATTTGGCGAGTGGCGATATCATCCTTTCAAACAAAACGGCTGACGGGGATGAATTCTATCTACTTGGTGATTTTACTGGCCATGGGATCATTGCATCAATCGGGACACCTATTGTCTCCAATGTTTTTAATGCTTCATGTGAACGTAATAAATCGGGTGAAGCCATTATTTCCAACATTAACTCTGCACTTTATGAACAGTTACCCACCGGTCGTTTTATGACATGCGTACTCGTCGCTGTCCATAAGAAACTAAACTATGTAAAAGTTTGGAATGCTGGAATGCCACCCCAGGTATATTTTAAAGATGGCCTTACAGCTATAGATTCAACATTTCTGCCACTTGGCGCACTAAGCCAACAAGCTTTCGAGCAACCTTCTTTTAAAATACATTTGGAAGAAAATGCTTTAATAATTGCTTACACTGATGGCTTTAGTGATGCCATAAACAAAAATCCCGAAAATGATCCCAATCCCTTGATGCTTATTAGTCAATGGCTGGCTATTCCTATGGATTTTCGCCCTGATGTTAAATCCTTCACAGATTTTATGCTATCAATAACAAATAAAAAAATTGAAGATGACATAACCGTAATGTCAATTAGGGTATAGAGTTTCTAGAAATCGTTATTTGAGCGTTGTTAGGGCCGAGTTTAATTTGTTTTTTCTCCCAAGTTTAAGATCATGACATTGATGAGATTTCCAATAAACTATAGGGGGATGGAGATCTCAAAATAAAAAAAACGCTACAGCGAAGAACAAATCATCAAAACCATCAAGTGATATGTAGCTGGCACTAAAGTAGATGATATTTGCCGAGTTATGGGCATATCCATTGGCATTTTTTTTAACTGGCTGAGCAAATACGCGGGTCTCCAAGTGAACGAGGCAAAACATCTCATAGAGCTGGAATCCGAAAACAATAAACTGAAGAAGCTGCTGGCAGAAAAGCTGTTAGAAATCGAAGTCATGGAGGAGTTGCTGTCAAAAAATGGTAACACCAGCGGTAAGAATGCCGATTGTTCAAGACCTTAATGAACAGTCCAACCTCCGTTAGCGTGTGGCCTGCAAGCTGGTAGGATTTAGTCGAAAGGCCTATCTATATCAGTCAGTGGCAGGCAAGTCGCTAGGTTTCTGGATCAAATGACTGAGCAGCGGGCTAAACCTGTCAAAATCATCTGTGAAAATGGCACCGAATTCACCAGCAAAGCGATGTTTTTTTCTGAAGTTAAGAAAGCGGTATCAGTTTAGGATTCATATAATCTGGTAAGCAGACACAGAATGCGTTTGTAGAAAGTCTTAATGGCAAATCCAGAAATGAATGTCTCAACCAGCACTGGTTTAGGACTATTGATGAAGCCAAATATCAACTTGACTCATGGCGGAAGCATTACAATCATGTTCATCCACATAGCTCAATCCATTTCATGCCACCAGTTGAATACGCAAAACAGCCAGCATAAAGTAACCAAATATCATCAAGAAAATGTTACTAATTTAGAGGAAAGGTCGGTGGGGGCGACATAGAAAATTTTTAAATATGGCAAAGAAAAACTACTAGCTGAATATTCTCAGGCTGCTGTGATTTTATTAAAGTTTGCGATTTACTGTTCTGAATCTTTTCCAAGTCCATGATTTTTCTACCTGAATAAAGCAAAGTAATTAATTCAGTGTGTACTTCTAAGAATTTTCATCAGGTGTCATTGATTAGTGTCTAAAGTATTAGTGGCGATTCAAATGCTCAAACTTTGAAAATGTAATGAGAAGTCTACAAAAAGTCTCAATA